>CADCTH010000373.1 GCA_902805495.1 uncultured Actinomycetospora sp. | reverse complement strand
GTCCTGTCCGGGGACCGCCATGATCGCGCCGGTGCCGTAGCCCATGAGGACGTAGTCGGCGACGAAGACCGGCAGCGGCTCGCCGTCGACGGGGTTGGTGGCCCAGGCGCCGGTGAACACGCCGGTCTTGTCGCGCGCCTCCTGGCGCTCGAGGTCCGAGCGCTGGGCGACGACGCCGCGGTAGGCCGCGACCGCCTCGGCCGGGGTGTCGGCGCCGCCGGTCCAGCGCCCGTCGAGCTCCTCGCCGGTGTTCGGCGCCGGCCAGGCGTCTCCGACCAGCGCGTCGACCATCGGGTGCTCGGGGGCGAGCACGAGGTAGGTCGCGCCGAACAGGGTGTCGGGGCGCGTGGTGAACACCTCGATGTCGCCGGCGGGCGAGGCGAAGCGCACCTGCGCGCCCTGCGAGCGCCCGATCCAGTTGCGCTGCATCGTCTTGACCGAGTCGGGCCAGTCGAGGCCGTCGAGATCGGCGACGAGCCGGTCGGCGTAGGCGGTGATCCGCATCATCCACTGGCGCAGGTTGCGCCGGAAGACGGGGAAGTTGCCGCGCTCGGAGCGCCCGTCGGCGGTGACCTCCTCGTTGGAGAGCACCGTGCCCAGCGCCGGGCACCAGTTCACCGGCGCGTCGGCGAGGTAGGCCAGGCGGTGGCCGTCGAGGACGCGGTCCTGCTCGGGTCGCGACAGCGTCGCCCAGTCGCGGCCGTCGGGCAGGGCGCGGATGCCCGCCTCGAGCTCCGCCTCGAGCTCGGCGATCGTGCGCGCCCGGCCGGCCTCGACGTCGTACCAGGAGCCGTGGATCTGCAGGAAGATCCACTGCGTCCAGCGGTAGAAGTCGATGTCGGTGGTGGACACCGAGCGGTGCTGGTCGTGCGCGAGTCCGAGCTGGCGGATCTGCTCGCGGTACCGGGCGATGTTGGCCTCGGTGGTGGTGCGCGGGTGCGTCCCCGTCTGCACCGCGTACTGCTCGGCGGGCAGGCCGAACGCGTCGAAGCCCATCGTGTGCAGCACCGTGCGCCCGGTCATGCGCAGGAAGCGGCCGAGGACGTCCGTACCGATGAACCCCAGCGGGTGCCCGACGTGCAGGCCCGCGCCCGAGGGGTACGGGAACATGTCCATCAGGTAGAACTTCTCGCCCGCCGGCGCCGGGTGGCCCGGGCCGGGGTTGGCGACGGCGAACGTGTCCGCGGACTCCCAGTGGTCCTGCCAGCGCCGCTCGATCTGCCCCGCGAGCGCGGCGGTGTAGCGGTGGGGCGGGACGCCGGACGTCCCACCGAGTTCACTGCTCGGGCGGCTCGCCACCTCGGGCTCGGCGGTCACGGGGGTCCTCCTGGGTCTCGACCGGTGGTCCCCGCACCCGCGGACCCGCCCGGCCGGCACCCGCCCCGGCGTCCGCCGACGATCCGGGCGCCGCGCCCCGGCGGGGGCACCGCGGATCCCGCGAGGACGTCACTGAGCCTACTCTGGGGGTGTGATCGTCCCGGCCCTGGTCCTGACGCTGGCGGCGCTCGTCGTGGGTGTCGCCGGCGTGCTCGCCTTCGCGTACCGACTCCCGCGCAACCGCGTCCTCGGCGTGCGCACCACGTGGACCATGGGCAGCGTCGCCGCCTTCCGGCGCGCGAACCGCGCCGCGGCGCCCGCGCTCGTCGCCGCCGGCGTCGCCGGGCTCGCCGGCGCGCTGGCCGCGGTGCTGTCCGTGGGCGCCGTCGCCGGCGTGACGATGCTGGTGCTCGGCGCCCTCGGGCTCTTGGGGCTCCTGGGGGTCGGCGGCGTCGTGGGCGACCGGGTCGCCGTCGCCGAGGAGGCCGAGCACGCGGCGTACGCGGCCATGCCGGCGACGCCGTGCACGGCGGGCGCGCCGGAGCCGGCGGACGAGCCCGTGGACTCGACGTGCGCCCCTGCCGGAGCCTGCGGAGGTGCGTGCGCCATCTGCCCGCGGGCCTCGTCCGGGGCCTGAACTCACCCGCCGGAGGTCGCGGGACAGCGCGACGGAGGAGCGCTGGCGTGCGCACCTCCTTGGCGCGACCAGTGCGCTCACCAGCCCCAGGTGCCCGGGCCGCCCTTGAACGGCCCGACGACGTCGCGGGTGATCCAGCCGCCGTAGAACCCGCCGGGCTGGGGCTCGATGCGCTCGCCGTCGAGGGTGATCTCGTCGAACGGGGCGGGGTAGAGCGCGACGCGGTCGGCGAGCTCGGGGAAGGTCGCGCTGACGTCGCCCTCCGGGTACCACCAGCCGACGTCGACCAGCGGCGCCGCGCCGGGCACGACGACGTCGACGTAGCGGGCGGTGCCCTTCCACTCGCACACCGTCCGGCGCTGCGCCGGCCGCAGGACGCCGTCGGTGAACGCGGTGCGCGGCAGGTAGTAGGTCGGCGGGTGGCTGGTCTCGAGCACGCGGTACACGTCGTCGGTGTCGGCGACGACCGTGCCGGCGTGGGTGACCACCGCGCGCCGGTGGACCGCCTCCGCGCGCGGCGGGCGCGGGTAGTCCCACACCGACTCCTGGCCCGGTCCCGGCTCGACGCGTCGCATGGGAGCGACGCTAGGCGCGGGCGGGCGACCCGGCGCGGCGAGTGAACGGGGAGTTCGCGCGCGTAGAAGCAGCGAGATACCCGTTCGCTGCCACAGGGAGCAGCGCGCTCAGTTGCGGCGCGGCTCGCTGGTGTGGGTGGCGAGGAGGGCGAGGGGGACGCCCTGGCGGCGCAGGACCCCGCCCCAGAGGTCGTAGCCCGCGGCGGCGAGGACGTCGTCGGGCAGCGCGGGGACGACGAACCAGTCGCCCCGGCCGATCTCGCCCGCGAGCTGGCCCCGGTCCCAGCCCGCGTAGCCGGCGAAGACCCGCAGGCCGCGGACGCGGGGGGCGAGGTCGTCCGGGTCGCCGTCGAGGTCGACCAGCGCGACGGGGCCGCGGACGCCGACCACCCCGCCGGCGCGCGCGGCGTCCTCGCCGGCGCGCAGGGCCGCGAGGCAGAGCGCCGTGCGCTGCTCGACCGGGCCGCCGACGAACACCGCGTGCGGGTTGCTCGTGTGCGGCCCCCAGGTCGGCAGCACGTCGGCCACCGAGACCTCGCTCGGGCGGTTCAGCACGACGCCGAGGGTGCCGGTCGCGCGGTGGTCGATGACGAAGACGACCGAGCGGGCGAAGTTGGGGTCGGTCAGGTTCGGAGCGGCCACGAGGAGCGTCCCCGCCTCGACCTCGGCCTGCTGATGTTCACCCACACCACTGGCCACGCGCCCATCGTCGCACCGACGCGCGGGCGGGCGGCAGGGGCTCCTGGGGTGGCGGGCGGGTGGCGCCGCGCACCGTCGGACCAGCCGCGCGGCTGTCCGGGAGCCGACGCCGGGCGTGGTCCGACCGGACGTCCGGGCGCGTACCGTGAGCGCCCGTGCCCGTCGCGCCCGGACCGACCGCGCCCGCGTCACGGGCCCCGCGGCCGGTCGCGCGACTGCGCGAGCTGCTCACCCACCCCGGCTTCGGCAAGCTGCTGAGCGTCCGCCTCGCCGCCCAGTGGGGCGACGGCGTGTTCCAGGCCGCGCTCGGCGGGCTGGTGCTGTTCAGCCCCGAGCGCGAGGCCGACCCGGTGATGGTCGCGCTCGGGCTGGCCACGGTGCTGCTGCCGTACTCGATCGTCGGGCCGTTCGCCGGCGCGCTGCTCGACCGCTGGGACCGCAAGCGCGTCCTGGTCGTCGCCGGGGCCCTGCGCGGGGTGCTGACGCTGCTCACCGCGCTGGTCGTGCTCGCCGGCATCACCGGTCCACCCCTCTACCTCGGCGCGCTGGCGACCATCGGCGTCAGCCGCTTCATCCAGGCCGGGCTCTCCGCCGCGCTGCCCCACGTGGTGGCCGACGAGCACCTGGTCGGCGCGAACTCCCTGGTCACCACGTCCGGCGCGGTGTTCGCGGCGATCGGCGCGGGCTGCGCGATCGGCCTGCGCGGGCTTCTCGGGCCCCAGGACACCGACGCCGCGTGGACGACGATGCTCGCGGCGGTGGGCTCGGTGCTCATCGTAGCGGTGGCCGCCACGATCGCGCGCGGGTCGCTCGGGCCCGACGAGCGCCGCGAGGCCGCGCAGGCCCTGCGCGCCGTGGCCTCCGGGCTGGTCGACGGCGCCCGCGCCGCGAAGGAGGCGCCCGGCGTCGTCGCCGCCTTCTGCGCCGTGGCCGCGCACCGCCTGGCCTTCGGCGTGACGACGCTCGTGGTGCTGCTGCTCATGCGCTACGCGCTCACCGACGTCGGCCCGTTCAAGGCGGGCATCGCCGGGCTCGGCGAGGTGGTGGTCGCCGTCGCGGCCGGGCTGGGCGTGGCCGCGGTGATCACGCCGTGGCTCACCGCGCGGGTGGGGCGCGCCGCCACCGTCCGGATCATGCTGGTGCTCGCGGCGGCCGCGCTGCTGGGCCTCGGGCTGCCGATGACCCTGCCCTCGATCCTCGCCGGCTCGTTCGTGCTCGGGATGGTGGGCCAGGCGATCAAGCTCTGCTCCGACGCCGCCGTGCAGCGCGAGGTCGGCGACGCGGTGCGCGGGCGGGTGTTCTCGCTGTCGGACACCACGTTCAACGTCACGTACGTGCTGGCCGTGGCGGGCGCGGCGCTGCTCGCCCCGCCCGACGGGCGCTCGCCGCTGCTGCTCTCGCTGGCCGCCGGGCTGTACCTGTTCGGTCTGGTGATCCACGAGTGGGCGCTGCGCACCGGGGCCCAGGAGCGCCGTCCGCACAGCCCTCACGGCGGCACCCAGCCGGCCGCGCCCTCGGCCACCGTCGCGTCCACCGCGCCGTCCGCGTCGGTGTCGACCAGCAGCACGTCCCACCGTGCCGACGGCGAGCCGGGCGCGGACGACAGGTAGGCGAGCTCGGCGCGCCCGTCGTGGTCGGCGTCGACCAGCATCTGCTCGGCGCGCCCGTCGCCGTCGAGGTCGCTGAGCACCTCGTCGCCCGCCTCGTGGTCGGCGTCCGCCGCGACGCCGTCGAGCACCCCGTCGCCGTCGGTGTCGAACGCCGGCGCCCCGTCACCGGACCGCCCGCGCACGTCGGTCCACGTCAGGGCCACGGTGCCGACGGTCGCGGGGCCCGGTCCCGCGTCGAGGGCCGCCCGCGCGTCCCACACGCCGCGACCGGACGGGTCGGCGTAGGCGTGGTCGGGCCGCCCGTCGTCGTCGAGGTCGAGCACCGAGCGCTCGGCCACCCCGTCGCCGTCGGCGTCCCACAGCGCGTCGTCGACGCGGCCGTCGCCGTCGAAGTCGAGCACGACGGCGTCGGGGGCGCCGGACGGGCCGAGGTCGGCGTCGGCGGGGGAGACGTGGCGGTGCACCGGGCCCTGCCCGGTGCCGAAGACGTAGCTGATCGGGCCCACACCGGGTTCGACGCGGGCGTCAGCCCTCCGGTTCCGTCCCGATCCCCTCCTGGGCCGCCCAGCGCAGGAGTTCCGCGCGGGCCTCGTCGTCGTCGAGCGGACCGCGCTCCAGGCGCACGTCCTTGAGGTGGCGCCACGCGCGCCCCACGAGCGGGCCGGGCGGGATGCCGAGCAGCTCCATGATCGCGTTGCCGTCGAGGTCGGGGCGCACGCGCGCCAGGTCCTCCTCCTCGGCGATCCGCGCGATCCGCTCCTCGAGCTCGTCGTAGGAGCGCTGCAGGGCGGCCGCCCGGCGCTTGTTGCGCGTCGTGGAGTCCGAGCGCACGAGCTTGTGCAGCCGCTCGAGCAGCGGCCCCGCGTCGGTGGCGTAGCGGCGCACGGCGGAGTCCGTCCACTCGCCCTTGCCGTAGCCGTGGAAGCGCAGGTGCAGGAACACCAGGTTCGCGACGTCCTCGATCAGCGCCTTCGGGTAGCGCAGCTCGCGCAGCCGTTTGCGGGTCATCTTGGCCCCGACCACCTCGTGGTGGTGGAAGCTCACGCGGCGTCCGGGCTCGACCTTGCGGGTGGCCGGCTTGCCGATGTCGTGCAGCAGCGCGGCGAGGCGCAGCACGAGGTCCGGGCCCCCGCCGTCCGAGCTCTCGCGCTCGATGGCCTGCTCCATGACCGTCAGCGAGTGCTCGTAGACGTCCTTGTGCTGGGCGTGCTCGTCGATCTCCAGGCGCATCGCCGGCACCTCGGGCAGCACGACGTCGGCGAGGCCCGTGTCGACCATGAGCTCGATCCCGCGCCGCGGGTGGGCGCCGAGCAGCAGCTTGGACAGTTCGGCCTGCACCCGCTCCGCGGTGATCCGGGCGAGCTGCGGCGCCATCGCCGTCATCGCCTCGCGCACCCGCGGCGCGACCTCGAGCCCGAGCTGGGAGACGAACCGCGCCGCGCGCAGCAGCCGCAGCGGGTCGTCGCCGAAGGACGTCTCGGGCTCGACGGGGGTGTCGAGCACGCCGCGGGCCAGCGCGGCGAGCCCGCCGCAGGGGTCGACGAAGGTGCGGTCGGGCAGCGAGAGCGCCATGGCGTTGGTGGTGAAGTCGCGGCGCACGAGGTCGCCCTCGATCGTGTCGCCGAAGGCCACCACGGGGTTGCGGCTCACGCCGTCGTAGGCGTCGGCGCGGAACGTCGTGATCTCGAGGGTGAGCCCGTGGCGCGCGGCGCCGACCGTGCCGAACGCGATGCCGGTGTCCCACACCGCCTCGGCCCAGCCCGCGACCAGCCGCTGGATCTGCTCGGGGCGGGCGTCGGTGGTGAAGTCGAGGTCGGTCGACGGGCGCCCGAGCAGGGCGTCGCGCACGCTGCCGCCCACGAGGTACAGGCGATGGCCCGCGTCGGCGAAGCGCTGCGCGAGCTCGTCGACGACGGGGGAGTAGCGCAGCATCTCCACCACCGCCGCGTGGTCGGCGCCGGTGGACACGGGGGCCTGCGCAGGTCCGGACACGACGGGACAGCGTACCGCGCGGGCGCACGCCGCCCCCGACACCGGCACCTCCCCGCTGCGACACCACGGTGACACCGCGGCGACGGATCGCCGTCACGCCCCCGTCACCGAGCGGGCGCCGTACCATCGCGCACGTGTCCACCCCGTCCCGCCGGTCCGGCGACCGGCGCCGACGGGGCTCCCGGCGACGGATGCGCACGGTCGACGAGACGTCCGCGGGTGGCCTCGTCGTCGACGCCGCCGGGGCCAGCGCGGCCCTCATCGGCCGGCTCGACCGCCGTGGTCGCCTGCTCTGGTCGCTGCCCAAGGGCCACCTCGAGGAGGGCGAGACCGCCGAGCAGGCCGCGGTGCGGGAGGTCGAGGAGGAGACCGGCATCATCGCGTCCGTGCGCGCGTTCCTCGGCAGCATCGACTACTGGTTCGTCGCCGAGGACCGCCGGATCCACAAGACCGTGCACCACTACCTGCTCGACGCCCACGGCGGCGAGCTCTCCGACGCCGACGTCGAGGTCACCGAGGTGGCCTGGGTGCCGCTGGCCGAGCTCGACTCCCGGCTGGCCTACGCCGACGAGCGCCGCCTCGTGCGCCGCGCCGCCCAGATCCTGGAGGAGTCGGCGTGAGCCCTCCCCGCGGCCCGCGGGGAGCCCGTCGTGTCCCGCGCGCCACCGCGGGTGTCCTGCTGCTCGTGCTGCTCGGGCTACTGCTGCCGCCGGTGGCCGGCGCCGCGCCGCGGGAGGACCCGCCGGTCGAGGTCGCCCTCGACACCCTCGCTCCACGCGTCGTCACCGCCGACGGGCCGGGCGAGCTGGTGGTGACGGGCCGCGTCGCCAACCGCTCGGCGGTGTCGGCGCGCGACGTCGGGGTGCGCCTGGAGCGGGGGGCGCCGCTGTCCCGGACCCGCGCCGCCCTCGGCGCGCTCGACGGGGACGAGGCGACGGGGTCCTCCGCAGCGGTCCGCACGCCCGTGGTCGAGATCGCCCCGGTCCTCGCGCCCGGGCAGGTCGTGCCGTTCACGGTGCGGGTGCCGCTGACCGGCACCGGGACCGGCTCCCTGGCCCTCGCCGCGCCGGGCGTGCACCCGCTGCTCGTCGACGTCGACGGGGCGCTCGGCTCCGGCGGCCCCGCGCGGCTCGGCGCGGTGCTCCTGCTGCTGGCCGTCGTCGGCGTGCCCGGCGGGGACCCGCT
>CADCTH010000372.1 GCA_902805495.1 uncultured Actinomycetospora sp. | reverse complement strand
CTGGTGCTGTCGTACCTGCCGAACGTCATCGCCGCGCTGCTGATCTTCCTGGTCGCCGCCGCGATCGCCGCCGCCGTCGGCGGCCTCGTGCACCGCACCATGGGCGACACCCCCACCGGGCGGGTCGCCCGCAGCGCGGCGCCGACACTGGTCATGGCCATCGCCGTGTTCATGATCCTCAACCAGCTCGGCATCGCCGAGACCATCGTCAACGCCACCTACATCGCGCTGATCGGCGCGGTGGCGCTGGGCTCGGCGCTCGCCTTCGGGCTCGGCGGGCGTGACGCGGCCGCGGACCTGATCAACTCCGGGTACCACAAGGCCCAGCAGCAGTCCGACCAGGTCCAGGCCGACCTGCAGGCCGGCCGCCAGCGCGGCCAGGCCGAGGCCCAGAAGTACACCCAGCAGCGCGCCACCGACGACACCGGCGCCGGCGCGCACGCCGCCCGTGAGGCCGGCCAGCCTCACGGGGACCCGAATTCTGCTCAGCGCACGGTGTCGATGCAGACACCACCGCAGGACGGCCGCCGCTAGGGGCCAGCTCCGACGCGGTCACGAGTGCTTCGTGGTGCCCCGGCACGTCCCATGAGTGCCGGGGCACTCCCGCAGCCCGAGGTCCAGATGAGTCAGAGCGTCAGACGACACGAGGTGGACGACGTGCCCTACGACCACACCTCCTTCGTCGCCGTCAGATCGGCGCAGCGGTGGCAGCGCTACCGGGCGGGATGGTCCTGTCGATGCTCCGTTGTTGGACCAACTCTCACGTGATGTTGGGAAGTAGCAGAGTGCTGTGCTGTCCCGCACACGCTGCGTTTCGCCCGTCCTTGGTGGCGAACTTTACGTAGCCCCCCAGCCACGGTGCACTCGGTTCGTCAAGGTGGTCGTAGGTACTCCTGCAGCTCCCCGGCCTGGTGCTCGCGGGGTTGTCGACCCATGACAGATCACGGGCGCTGAGCCGAGCTCGGGCCGCGTCGAGGCCGCCGGGCTCGGCGACGGCCAGCAGCTCGGGCTCGCGGTGCGCCCGGGCATCCAGGCGACCGTCATCGAGGGCAGGGGCGCTTGCACCGCACGAGCGGCCCGGCAGGGCAGAGCCCGCGCCGCCGAGGGAGACACCCCGAGCATCAGCCGTGAGGATTCGAGCCGCGCCGAGACCGGGCAGCCGCTTGTCGTTGGCAGCCGGAGGCCGCCAGCCGCGGTGGCCCCGCACGTTAACCAGTCAGCGGTGGGGTCGCTGTCGTGCGCTGCGGTCGGGGCCGCGCGATCGTCGCCGCCTGTTAGCCCGGCGGCCTGCAGACACCCAGGTCCGAAAGCCGTAGTGTTCAGGCTGCGGTTCGACGCTACGGGCCGCGATCGGACTCGGGACGCAGCTTCGCCCAGCGGATGCGCCCGGTGGTCCCGTTCCTCATGTGCGTCCCCAACCACCTCGTTGCGGTGGAGGGCAGAGCGCAGCGCATGTCGCTTCGGCTCTGCCTCGCCAGCACACCTCTCCGGTGCTGAGCCCCGTGTCCCCACTGCAACACCTGAAGGTGGGACCACGTGTATCCCGAAGAGAACGACCAGCTCGTCGTCGCCCTGCGCGCCGCTGCCCGCGGGCTCGCCAGCCGTCGCAGCATCCGTGATCTGGAGCAGACCCTCGGGCAGATCGTCGCCTCGGCTGTGGACACCATCCCGTCGGTGGACGCCGTCAGCATCTCCATGACCGAGCACGGCCGGATCGACACCCGCCACCCCACCAGCGAGCGCATCCGCAAGCTCGACGAGACCCAGTCCGAGCTGCGCGAAGGCCCCTGCATCAGCGCGCTCGAGGACCCGCCCGCGAGCGGGATCATCGTGGCCCAGGACCTCGCCGGCGAAGACGCCCAGCAGTGGCCGCGATTCGCGCCGCAGGCCGTGGAAGCCGGCTACCGCGGGCTGATGTCGACCACGCTGTCCACCAACGGTGAACTGCGTGCGGCACTGAACCTCTACTCGGCCGCGCCGAACGCGTTCAGCGACCACGGCCACACCATGGCCGGACTGTTCGGCGTCCAGGCCGCCCTGCTGCTCTACGGCGCCACCCAGGCCGTGCACCTGCAGAAGGCCGTGGACAGCCGGGACCTGATCGGGCAGGCCAAGGGCATCCTCATGGAGCGCTTCGAGATCGACGACGAGGCGGCGTTCCAGATGCTCGTGCGGACCTCGCAGGACACCAACATGAAGCTCACCGACGTGGCCCGCTGGCTCACCACGGAGCCCCGCCGCACCGTCCGGGCTCAGTAGCGCTCGGCGCAGAACTCCCGGAGTCGATCCGGCATCGACCGGGGTCGTGAGCGGGCGTCGGTGACGGGTACCGAGCGCGTCACGGAACCACCACGGAACAGAATCGCGATCACGAGAGCCGCGAACCCTTGTTCCCGCTGGCGGGAGCGCCGCGGGCCATGATCGGCCGAGGTCCTGCGCAAGGAGCTTCGCCTGGCTCTTGCACACAGCCCTCGAGCGCCGTCGCGGTCGACCAGTCCGGCCAGCCGACGTCGGGAGGGCCCACGTCCAGCACCCTGAACCTGCTCGTTGACCCACATCACGCAGGCCGAGCCTTGCGGGCGCACCGCACGTTCGGTGTAGCTACACCTCGGGTCCGGGTCGGACGCCGTGCGGCGATGAGGGGCCGTGACGGTCGCGTGCAGCGCAAGTGTGTCGGTCCATGGCGTCGGTGAGCGCGGCGAGGAAGCGGGCCACTGTCCGCAGTTCGGACACGCTGAGTGTTCCCAGGATGTCGTCGCTGAGCGCTACCAGCGGGCTGAAGAACTCTTCGGCCACCGCACGGGCGGCGTCGGTGTAGCGCAGGATCACCTTCCTCCGGTCCCGGTGGTCGCGGTGGCGCTCGAGGTGCCCGGCCCGCTCCAACCGGTCGATCACCGCGGTGGCGGCGCCGGTACTGACCCCGAGGGAGTCGGCCAGGGCTCCGGCGGTCGGCGGATCGCTACGCGCCTGGGCCTGCATGACGAACAGCAACGCCTCCACGTCGGTGGAGTGCAGCCCCTCCCGCGCGGCGAAGACGTCGCCGACCCGCCGCGAAGAGACCCCCATCCGCTGCACCGCCGCCATGATCTCGTCGCGCAGCCCCGGGCGCGACGGGTCCTCGTGCTGGCCCCCCGCCGCGGTGGTGTCCCCATCGTCGTGCCGCCTCTGGCCCACCCGTCGCTTCCTCCCGCTCCGTCTTGCGCGGAGACTACTCTATGGGACATCCTCTCTGTCATCGAGATAACCACTCAGAGAGGAGAAGAGATGTCGATCCACGACGTGCTCGGCCAGGACCGCCGCTGGCCCCGCCGGGTCCTGGTCGTGCTCGCGGCCGGACAGGTGGTGAGCTCGCCGCTGTCCAACCTCTTCGGCGGCGCCCTCACCACCGCTGACCGGCCGGGCGAGCCCCCGATCGTGCCGGTGGGATGGGCGTTCTCCATCTGGGGCGTGATCATGCTGCTCAGCCTCGGCTGGGCGGTCTGGGCCGAGCGAGCGGCCCCGCGCGCCGGACAGGGCTCGTCCGAGGACGACGTGAGCGCGCAGCTGGCGCGCCCCCTGCTCGTCGTCTTCGCCGGGTTCTCCCTGTGGATCGCCGCGGCGGAGATCGAGCCGGTGTGGGCCACCCTCGTGGTCTTCGTGCTGATGCTGGCCGGGTTGCTGGCCGCCGGTCGGATCGCGCTGGCCCAGCACGACGCGATCCGTCGGTGGTCCCCGACAGGCCGCCTGCTGCTGTGGACGCTGTTGGGGCTCTACACCGGCTGGAGCAGCGTCGCCATCTGGCTCAACCTCACCACCGCGTTGACCACCAGTGGCGCCCCCCTCACCGGGGCGGTGGGCGTCGCCGGACAGCTGGCCGTCCTCGCCGCCGCGGTGGCCACCGCCGTGGCGCTGCTGGTCCTCGCCGGCCGGGCGCCGGTGCTCGCACTCTCGGGTGCCGGAGCCGTCGCGTGGGCGTTCGTCGGCAGCGCCCTGGGGGCGGCGGCGCAGGGAGAGCCGACGCTCGCCGTCGCCGCGCTCGTCGGCACCGCCATCGTCGTCGCAGCAGCCGTCGTGTCCGTCGTCGCCCGGCCGCCCTCCGGAGGCGGCCGCAGCCGTCCATCGACCCTGCCCGGCTCCCACGCCGTCGGTGAAACCCGGACGGCCACGTCGTGACCGCGCGCCTGTTCGCCTACCTCAGCTACCGGGACGCACCGGCCGCGCTGCAGTGGCTCGAAGCCGTGGGATTCGACATCGTGCGCCGCCAGGCCGACCACGACGGCGGGGTCCAACACGCCGAGGACGCCTCGGCGAGGCCGTGCTCATGGTGGCCAGCAACGACGCCGACGACGACCGGCCACGCCTGCTCAACCGGTCCACCGGACAAGGCATCTACCTGCTCGTCGACGACGTCGACGAACACCACGCCCGCGCCATCGACGCCGGCGGGACCACCGTGTTCGAGCCCGAGGACACCGAATGGGGCACCCGGCGAGCACGCGTCCTCGACCCCGAAGGCGTCGAGTGGAGCTTCGGCACCTACCCACCGGGCGAGACCTGGTAGCGCACGAGCCGTCCCACGCGGCGCCCTCCACCAACCACAGCCCGGGCGAGGGCGCGGAGACTCACGACGCGCACCACCAGATGTTGGTCTCCACGCTGCGTGCCGTACACGTCCGCGAGCGATATTGGCGAGGGTGGACCACGATCCGGCGGCGGTCTCGTCGCCAGGGGCGGCTCGACCGCGGGGTCTACCCCGGCCGCGGCGAGTCGAGTTCTGGGGCGACCCGCCACCGGCGACGAGGGTCGTGGCGCTGGCCTTCGCGGTGGTCCGGGACCCCCACGGGCGGGTCCTGCTGGCCCGACGCATCGACACCGGCAAATGGGAGCTGCCCGGGGGTGCCATCGAGCCCGGCGAGACCACCACCGCCGCCGCCACGCGTGAGGTGCTCGAGGAGACCGGGGTCGCCATGACGGTCACCGGGCTCGCCGGGGTGTTCTGCGACCCCGCCCACGTCATCGTCTACCCCGGATCCGGACAGGCACGCCAACAGCACGTCACCCTGCTCCACGCCGTTCCCGCTCCGACAGCGACGATCCAACCCCGACCCGACCACGACGAGACCGACGGCGTCCGGTGGGTCGAGCTCGATGACCTCACCACCCTGGCCATCCATCCCTCAGTACATCGGCGCCTCGACCACGCGCTACGCCACCTGCGAGGCGAGACGGCCGCTCACGTGGACTAGAGAGTGCGAGGGCGGCAGCAGAGGCAGCCAGATGGATGCTGGTGCCCCGCGAGCTCGATGAACGGCCGTGGCGCTGGCTGTTCGTGCGTGTGGATCCCCAGGGCCGCTCGCGGCTGGCTCATCTGCATCTGATGCTGCCCGGGCTGGGGCGCTGGGATGAGCAGCTGCACTTCCGTGATCGGTTGCGCTCGAGTGCTGAGCTGCGAGCGGAGTACGCAGCGCTCAAGCAGCGGTTGGCCCTCGAGCACCACGATGACCGGGAGGCCTAGACCGCGGCCAAGAGCGCGTTCGTGCGTCGAGTGAGGGCGGGTTAGTCGTTCTGGCTGCGGTCCTTGCTCACCGCAGGGCGCTGATGATCGCGGGCGGCGATCCGGTGTGGCTGGTGGATTCACCGTCGCTCGCGAACCTCCGCAGAGCCGGGTCGTCCGGGGCGCCGGGACGTGAGGCGAGGAGCGCGTCGACGACCGCTCGGGTGCGGTGGGAGCCGTCGGTGCGCCACACGAGTTCGACGGGCGAGAGCAGAGGTGGGGTCAGGTGCCGGAGGACCAGGTCCCGGTCCAGGTCGCGAGCGGCGGCTGTGGGGCCGACGACACCGATCCCGGTGCCGGTGGCGACGGCCCTGGCGATCGCGTCGACCCCGCTGTCGAGCAGCGGGACCTCGATGACCTCACGTCGCGCCGTGGGTCCGTCCCCGAGTAGTCGCAGGATGTTGGCGTAGCTGTAGGGAGCGACCCAGCGCGGGAAGATGATCAGGGGCTCGTGGTCGAGGTCAGCGCGTTCGATGGCGGAACTGCTGGCCAGCCGATGGTCTGCGTTGATGAGCACGAATGCCTCGGCGGCCATGAGGGCGGTGTGGTCCAGGCCGAGCTCGGGCGGCGGCGGCGCCCAGTTGACCACGAAGTCGAGTCGTCCCAGCGAGAGCTCGTCGAAGAGTTGGACCTCCAGCCCGGTGGAGAGGGCGAGCTGGACCGCGGGGTGGTGGTCCTGGAAGCGGTCGAGGGTGGAGTTGAGCAGCGGGGCGAGGTCGAGGGCCAGACCGCCGCTGACGCGCCCTTCGAGTCGTCCCAGCGCCGCTCGTGTCCTGCTGACGGCGTCGTCGGCGGCCGAGAGTGCCTCCCGGGCGCGGGTGAGCAACACGTCGCCGGCCTCGGTGAGGCGAACGGCTCGCGTCGTGCGGATGAGGAGCTGGCCGCCGACGATCGTCTCGAGTTGCTTGATGGTGGCGCTGAGGGATTGCTGGGTGATGTGCAGGCGGTTGGCCGCGCGGGTGAAGCTGAGCTCTTCGGCGACCATCACGAAGCTGCGCAGGTGACGGAGCTCGGCGTCCACAGCCCGCGACTGTAGACCTGTCGTCGGTTTCTGTTTTCCGATCGAGGACTCCCGCTGCGACGATCCTCGGGTGCCGCAAACGGGCTGTGTCCAGGCGGACGGCCCGTCGTGAGCCGTCCGGACGCGGGAGCCACGGAAGGGCGCGCCGGAGCAGCGAGCGGCGTGGCACCCGACGACGCGCTTCGCATGGGTACGCCGCGAGGTCGCTGGGTGCTCCTGGTGACCGTGTTGGGCTCGGGGCTGGCGATGCTGGACGCGACGGTGGTCAACGTCGCCCTGGAGCGGATCGGCACCGATCTGGACGCCAGTTTCTCCGGGCTGCAGTGGACGATCAACGCGTACACGCTGACGCTGGCCGGGCTGATCCTGCTGGGTGGGTCGTTGGGCGACCGCTTCGGCCGGCGGCGGATTTTCCTCGTGGGCGTGGTGTGGTTCGCGGTCGCGTCGCTGCTGTGCGGGGTGGCCCCGACGGTGGAGTCGCTGATCGTCGCCCGCGGGCTGCAGGGAGTGGGTGGAGCGCTGCTCACGCCGGGCAGCCTGGCCATCATCTCGGCGTCGTTCCACGGCACCGACCGGGCCGCCGCTGTGGGCGCGTGGTCCGGGCTGGGTGGGGTGGCCGGGGCCGTGGGGCCCTTCGTGGGCGGCTGGCTGGTCGAGTGGAACTGGCGGGCGGTGTTCCTGATCAACGTGCCGATCGCCGTCGTGATCGTGCTCGTCGCGCTGCGCCACGTGCCCGAGAGCCGCGACCCGCAGGCCGTGCCGCACCTCGACCTCCCCGGCACCGCATCGGCCGTGCTGGGGCTGGGTGCCCTGACCTGGGCACTGACCGCCGCCGGCGAGCAAGGCCTCAGCCTGCCCGTGGCGGCCGTCGGGACGGCCGGGGTCGTGGTGCTGGGGCTGTTCGTGCTCGCCGAGCGGCGCTCGACCCACCCGCTGGTGCCCGGGGACCTGTTCGCGAACGCCCGCTTCACCGCCACCAACGTGGTCACGCTGCTGGTGTACGGGGCGATGGGGGTGCTGTTCCTGCTTCTGGTGCTGCAGCTGCAGGTGGTCGCCGACTTCAGCCCACTGGCCGCCGGGACGGCGCTGCTGCCGGTGACCGCGTTGATGTTGGTTCTCTCAGCCCGGGCCGGGCGGTTGGCCACCCGCATCGGGCCGCGGATCCCGATCACGGTTGGGCTGCTGGTCGCGGCGGCGGGCCTGTTGCTGATGCTGCGGATCGACGCCCAGGCCTCTTACTGGTTCGACGTGCTGCCTGCGGTGATCGTGTTCGGGCTCGGGCTCTCGGCCATGGTCGCTCCGCTGACCGCGACGGTCCTCGACTCCGCCGAGGACCGTCATGCCGGGGTCGCCTCCGGGGTCAACAACGCCATCGCCCGTGCCGCCGGCCTGCTGGCGGTCGCGGCGATCCCGGCGGTGGCCGGGCTGGCCGGCGACGACTACCGGGACCCGGTCGCTCTCGACGCCGGGTTCCGCACGGCGATCGTGCTCTCCGCGCTGCTGCTCGTGGCCGGAGCGCTGGTGGCTCTCGCCCTGATCGGCGGGCGCCTCGGCGGATTCGACGACGCGAGGACCCCCGGGCCGGCCGACCCGGAGAGCCGCGGATCGGCGGCGCCCGTGCCGGCGTCGACCGCCGGCGACGTGCCCGACACCGCCGGACGGTCACGCGCGCCCGCGGGGCGGGTCCCGGTTGCGAACGTCCCACATTGTTCCGTCGGCGGACCGCCCCTCCATCCCCGCAGCGCCCCCGCCGGTCCCGCCGCGGGCACTGCCACCGGCAGGCACCGAGCGACCCGAGAGCGCGGGGCTCGCTGATGGACACCTCGACGCACGCCGCCTGGGGACCCGGGTTCGGCGCCTGCCCGCCACATCCTGCGCACGTGGTCGGCGGCCAGCCCGTCGCCGGCGGTGGTGACCCTGGGCGTGGAACCCAGCGTCGGAGTCCCTGTCAGCGGTGGACGTTGCTGGTGGTGTGCGGGGTGTCGGGGTTGCTGCTGTTCAACGTCACCGCGCCGAACGTCGCCCTGCCCGAGATCGGCCGCGCGCTCGCGGCCGGTTTCGTCACCCAGCAGTGGGTGCTGTCGTCGTACGCGCTGGTGCTGGCCGCGCTGCTGCTCGCCGCTGGGGTGCTCGGTGACCGGTACGGGCACCGGCGGCTCTTCCTGGTCGGCCTGGGGATCTTCACGCTCGGGTCGCTGGGGTGCGCCCTGGCGCCGAGTGCGGCGGTGCTGGTGGCGGGACGCGTGGTGCAGGGCGTCGGAGCGGCGGCGATGTTCCCGGCCGGACTCGCCCTGATCAGCGCGGAGTTCGCCGGACCGGCTCGGGCGCGCGCGATCGGGGTGTGGGCCGCGACCGTGGCCGCGGCGATCGCCCTGGGCCCGCTGCTCGGCGGCGTCCTGGTCACCGTCGCGGGATGGCGCGCCGAGTTCGCCGTCGCGGCGCTGCTGGCGCTGCTGGCCGTCCTGCTGGGCCGGCGCCGCCTGCGCGGCGCCGACGGCGTTCCGGTCGCGATGGACTGGCTGGGCACCGGCCTGCTGTCGGCGGCCCTGTTCACCGCGGTCCTCGTCCTCACCCAGGGCAACGAGCTGGGATGGACCAGCGCGCTCGTGCTCGCCGGGGCCGTGCTGGTGCTCGCGCTGCTGACGGGGTTCGTCGTCGTCGAGCACAAGGTGGCCTCACCGCTGATCGCGCCGGCGTTGATGGTCAACCGCACGTTCGTCGCCGCCACGCTCGTGGCGTTGATCTTCGCGGCGGCCGGGTTCGCGCCGTTGACCTACATCGCGCAGTTCCTGCTCACCGTCACCGAGGCCGGCCCGATCCGCACCGGACTGCTCCTCGCCCCGTTCGCGGTCGCGGCGTTCGCCGTGTCCCTGCTGGCCGCGCGGGTGGCCGCCCGGGTGGGGCTGCGTGCCACCCTGGCGGGCGGGCTGTTGGTGTGCGCTGCGGGGCTGGGGCTGATGCTCGCGACCGGGCCTGGAGCCGGGGGCCTGGCGCTGCTGCCCGGGCTGACCGTGTTCGGTGTCGGAGCCGGGCTCGTGAACCCGACCATGACCAGCGCCGCGTTGGCGGTGGTGCCCGCGGCAGCGGGTGGCATGGCCGCGGCGGTCAACAACGCCGCGCGGCAGTTCGGGATCGCCGCGGGCATCGCCGGACTGGGTGCGCTGGTGCAGGCCCGACTCGCCTCCGGGGTGTCGGCCGGGTTGACCGCCCGCGGGGTGCCCGCCGAGCAAGCGGCGGCGGGCGCCGCCGGGCTCGCCGGCGGCGACCCGGACGCGGGGGCGGCGGCCGGTGTGGCGCCGGAGACGTTCGACCCGGTCGGCACGCTCGCGTACGGCGCCGCGCTCGACGCGCTGTTCGTCGCCGGGATCGGGATCGCCGCGCTGGGCGCGGTGATCGTGCTGATCGTCATCCGGCCGCACCCGCACGGCTCCACGCCCACCCCAGATCCCGGCGTCCGCCGTGCCGGAGCGAATCCCCAGGTCCCGCCGCGGGCCTCCACCCCCAGCGCGGAAGGAACCGCACCGTGAAGATCGGTATCCTCGGCTCCGGCATGATCGGCGGCACCCTCGCCGGGCTCCTGGTGCGCGCCGGACACGAGGTGTGGGTGGCCAACACCCGCGGGCCCGCCTCGCTGAGCGATCTGGTCGACCCGCTCGGCCCGTCCGCCCACCCCGCCGGGATCGAGGAGGCCGCCGCGGCGGGCGACCCGCTGGTGGTGGTGGCCGTGCCCGTGGCCGCGTACGCCTCACTGCCGACCGGGCCCCTGGCGGGCAAGGTCCTCGTCGACACCGGCAACTACGCCCCGAGCCGCGACGGCCGCATCGCCGAGCTCGAGGTCGGGACGTGGACCTCCAGCAAGATGCTGGCCGCGCAGGTGCCCAGAGCACGCGTGGTCAAGATGTTCAACACGATCTACTACGCCGACCTGCGCGACCAAGGACGACCCAGCGGCAGCCCGGATCGCCGGGCCCTGCCGATGGCCGGCGACGACGCGACGGCCAAGGCCCTGGTCGCCGAGCTGGTGGACCAGATCGGGTTCGACACCGTCGACACCGGTCCGCTGGCCACCGGACGGAGCTTCCAACCGGGCAGTGCCGTCTACAACGTGCGCCTCGACGCCCGCGCGCTCGCCAGCGCCCTGCTCTGATGCGATCGAGCTGAGAGGCAGGCGATGGAGGTCCTGGCGGGGCTGTCCGCGGCGGCGATCAGCGCGGCGCTGATCGGACTCCTGGCGATCGACGGGCTGGTGCTGGTCGGCGTGCTCATCCCCGGGGACCTGGTGGTCGTGACCGCCGCGAGCACCGTCGGACTGCCCGGCATCCTCGGGATCGGGCTGCTCGGGGCCGCCGCACTCGTCGGCGGACACGTGGCCAGCTTCGCGGTCGGGCGCCGCTACGGGCCGCACCTCTGGACCAGCCGACTCGGGCGCAAGGTCGGTCTCGAGCGCTGGTGCCGCGCCGAACAGACCCTCCGCGAAGGCGGTGACCGCATCGTCCTGGTCACCCCGTTCCTCCCGGTGGTCAACACGGTGCTCCCAGCGCTGGCCGGGGCACTCGGCGTGGCCCCGCGGCGTTACCTCGCGCTCATCGTGGTCGCCGACCTGGTCTGGGTCGGGATGTGGGCGATCACCGGGGTGACGTCCGGTCTGCTGGCCACGGCGCTGGGCGCGGCGGATCTGGCGTTGCTGGTGTCCGGGGTCGTCGCGGCCACCGCAATGGTGGTGACGGTCCTCCTGCTGCGCCGGTCGCACCGCCGTGCCGCACCGTTGCGGTGCGAGGTGCCGGGCGCAGCGCCCGGCGCGTCGACGGTCTCGTCACCGGACGCTGGCGGGCCCGCGATCTCGCCCGCGGACCAGCAGACCGCTCGGAAGGTCACGGCCCAGCACCGACTCGTCGCTCTCGGGGCCGGGACGAGCTCTCGTGCCGGGCGGCGGTGCGCCAGTGGCACCGATCTCGAGATCACGGTGCGTCGGCGTCTGCCCGAGGTCAGCGTGGTCTCCCTCGAGGGTCGGCTGACCATCGCCACCTCACCGCGGTTCGACCAGGTCCTCACCGAGGAAGTGGCCGTGGGAGTAGACCACCTGGTCATCGACCTGGAGGCGGTCCGGTTCCTGAACTTCCACGCCCTCATCGCCCTCGTCGCCGCGCGTCACCACGCCGAGCACGAAGGCGTGGACCTTCACCTCGTGGGGGTGGACAACCGCGTCGTGCGGCGGGCCCTGCACGCCACGGGTACCGCCAACCACTTCGACTGTCACGGCTCGCTGCCGGCCCTGCTCGGTGACCTCACCGCTGACAGCGCTCCGCGATCTCAGGCGGAAGGAGCACCATGAGCCACGGCGCCGCCTGGTCCGCGGACGTCCGCGAGGCGTTTCAGCGCACCGCCCTGCGGTGGCCGCTGTCCGGCCACCACGCATCGTCGACCGCGCGGCCCGGGGGCCGCTGCGCCACGACCCGCACGACCCCAGGGGTCCACAAGTCAGCCGCACGGCGCTCGCGACGTTCCTGCTCGATGAGCTGACGGTCACTCACTATTCGGCGTAGCCCACTTCGTCCCGGAATGACCCGTCCGCGGCGGATCTCGACCATTGGGGCGTTGCGTCGCCCGCGCGCCGGATGCGCTGCGGGCGCGAGCGCGGCACCCGCTCGATCTCGCACCGCGCCTCCAGGTCGACCTTGGTGAAGGTGCAGTAGTTCCGTGTGCGCCCGCCGGGGAACAGCGGGTGGGTGGCGTAGCGCTCCTGCGCCGCGCGGACGACGTCGCAGAGGGCGATGCTCCCGTCCGCCCCGGCATCCTCGTCGATCATGTCCAGGATGTGGGCCCGCATCAGCTCGTACTGCGCGACGTCGATCGTCCAGCCGTCGAGCCCGTCGGGACGGGTCGTGCATTCGCCAGCGGCGCAAGCGGCTCGCGGACGAGTGCACCGGGGCGCGGGTCTACCTCGACCTCGCCGCCAACCCAGATCAGTGCCTGCGAATGGTGACGTGGTCCGTCGCGGATTCAGTTGGAGACCAGCCCGAGAGGTCGCTCCGCGCGCCGGTTGTGCTGCTGCCCCTGCGCAGCTCATTGATCACGCGCAGGAGGGAACGGCTGCATCCCCGCAAGCGCACGAGGTCGACGACCAGTTCGACCCCGGCGAGGTGACCCAGGTGCTGGGTGAGGGAGTGGAGGCGCGCGAGCCCTTCGTCATCCGGCGTCCCGACCAGGGCCACCGCCAGACGCCCCGGAGAGAAGCATCGGAACCCGACCGCCAGCACCTCGGGTCCCGCGTGCCTCGAGGCTGCCTGCGCATCGGAGAGCGCCTTCTTCAGAGCCACCCGTAGACGCCGATCAAGGGCACCGACCTGGTCCGCGGACTCCGGTGCGCGCTCCGGCGATGTCACGGCGTCTCCCTCTGCCATGGCGGGCGACGCATCGGTCGTCCATCTCGGGGACGGCAGAGGGTTCACCGTCGCGGCTGAACAAATGGACCCGCATGAGCTCGACCCCGTCACGATCCCGCTGCTGTCGGTGGCCGACAAGGGACGGGAGGTCACGAAGAAGGATCACAGGAGTTGCCGCCGCGTCAGCGGCGGTGTCGCCCACGTCGCGGTGCCGACGCGCCACCGTGCCTCGTGGCTGTAGCTCTACCGCCGCAGGTGAGCTAAAGGGCGTACAGGTGCCCACGCCTGGGCGACTGTGCCGACTGCGAGGACCGGGCGACCAACCCCTCGTCGGTCGGCTCGGGAGTGAGCACCGCCAGCGCCGCCGCATGGAGCGACAGCCCCTGCGCCGCGGCGCGGTACCTCAAGGCCTCAGCGCTCTGGTCACGGGTGAGTCCCCACGCCAGAGCCACCAAGAACTCGGCCCGGCAGATGTTCCGCCTCGTCCGCAGCTCTTCCGCGCTCGTGCGGGTCATCGGTCCCCCGACACCTCGACGTCGCCCACGGTGTTCGTGGGCTCAACAGTCGACGGGGGCCGGGTCGACGTCTTCTACCCTCGTCGACCGTGGCGGCTACGTCCACCCCTCCGCCGACTAAGGATCGCCCGGCGCCGGCAGCGGCTGCCGGCTCGTCCGGCCCGTGTTCGCGCGGCAGGGCTCCCGGCCGCTCGCCGACTCTTGTGATCGCCCCGAGCGGCGCCAGCCGCCCGCAAGGCGCGCGCTCTTCGACGGACGCGGGATACAACGCGCGAGGCGGCGGGATTTGGAGTTTGAAGCGCCCCGGATTCAGTGGAGGCTGTGACTCCAGCCAAGCCGGGGCACATCACTGGGTTCTCCCGAGATCGGATCTTCTCGGGCTGGTTGGCGAGCGTCGTAGCTCTGTTCGTACTCGACCGGCGGCACGTTGCCGAAGTTGGAGTGCGGGGCGGGTGTTGAACCAGTGCACCCACGATGCGGTCGCGAGCTCGAGGTCCTCCACGGTGCGGATCGGGCCGTTGCGGCGCTCTTGGACGGGGGATCAGCACAGCTCCCTGGGGCTTTCAGGCCACGGAGAGCCCGGGTCGCCACATGGAGGGTGTGCCGTGGCAAGTGGCCCATGACCGGCCCCGCAAACGATGGTGCGTTGGTGAGGCTCCGGGAGCGCGCCTCTGAAGTTGAGCCGAACTACACCGGGCGACGTCGTCGCCGTTGAACCGCGCCGCAACGCTGAACAACGCCGGCACGAGAGCGGGAGCGCCGCGCTCCAGCTGCCCCGATCGCGCCTGGCTGACCGCGTGCGGGGAATGAACGCCGCGCTGTGGGCCTTCCGCTGTAGAGAGGCCGACGTGGGCCGCCTATGAGCACGGATGATCGAGAAGGGCCCATGACACATTCCTCGGCGCCCGACCGCAGTGCGTCTGCCCCGAGCCGCACTCGTCTGGCGCTGGTCCTCGGTGCCCTCGTGGCGCTCGGCCCGCTCACCATCGACATGTACCTGCCGGCGCTGCCGACGATCACCGGCGAGCTGATGACGACCGAGGCCGCCGTCCAGCTGACGCTGACCGGCACGCTCGTCGGCCTCGCGCTCGGCCAGCTGGTCATCGGGCCGCTGTCCGATGCCCTCGGACGCCGCACGCCGCTGCTGGCCGGGACCGCCCTGCACGTCCTCGCCTCGGCGAGCATCGTCGCCGCTCCGAACATCGAGGTCCTCGGCCTGCTGCGCCTGCTGCAGGGCGTGGGCGCTGCCGCGGGCGCCGTCGTCGCGCTGGCCGTCGTCCGTGACCTGTTCACCGGCCGCCCTGCCGCAACCCTGCTGTCGCGGCTGATCCTCGTCATGGGCGCCGCCCCGGTGATCGCCCCGACCCTGGGCGGCGAGCTCCTGCGCTTCACCTCCTGGCGAGGTGTTTTCGTGGCGCTCGCGGTCTACGGGCTCGTGCTGCTCCCGGTCGTGTGGGTGTCGCTGCCCGAGACGCTCCCCCCGCGACGCCGGCGGCGACCCGGGGTGCGCTCCACGCTGTCGACCTACCGAGGGCTGCTGCGCGACCGGGCGTTCGTCGGCCTCGTGCTGGTGGCCGGTCTCGCGATGGCCGGCCTGTTCAGCTACGTCTCCGGCTCCTCGTTCGTCTACCAGCAGCAGTTCGGGCTCGACCAGCAGCAGTTCGGGCTGCTGTTCGGGGCGGGCGCGGTGTGGCTGATCGCGGCCACACAGCTCAATCCGGTGCTGCTGCGGTGGTTCGAGCCGCGCCAGGTCCTCGTCGTCGCGATTCCCGCCGGGACGGGCGTCGCCGTCGTGCTGCTCGCTCTGGCCCTGACCGGCACCGGCGGCTTGTTCGGCATCGTCGTGCCGTTGTGGGGCGTGTTGTTCACCTGCGGCCTGGCCCTGCCCAACGCCCCGGCGCTGGCCCTGTCGCGACACGGCGAATCGGCCGGCACCGCCGCCGCTCTGCTCGGCGCTGCACAGTTCGGGGTCGGTGCGCTAGTTTCACCGCTGGTGGGACTGCTCGGCAACGACGCGGTGGCCCTGGGCATCTCGGTCTTCGCCGCCCTGGGAACGGCCGTCCTGGTGCTGGTCCTCGTCGTCCGCCCCTGGGAGCTCGCGGACATCGACGATGACGCCGAGGCCGTCGACCTCCGCGACTCCGCCCCCGGGCCCGTCGTCCCGACTTGAGCGGATCACCGTCCACCACCGTCAGCCCGTGACGTAGTCAGCCGCTCCGCGCGTGGAAGACAAGCCTGCAGCCGACGGCTAGTAGGCTGCGAGGCCCCACGCGCTGACCGACACCTTCGACATACCCGACACCGGCCTGGTGCACAGCCGACCGGTTGAGCACCTCTGAATTCGGGGGCAAGTCGTGGTCCTGGCGGCACTGCTGGCCCTGGCCGCAAGCATCGCCTTCGGGTCGAGCGACTTCGCTGCCGGGCTCGCGGCTCGCCGCGCTCGCCCGATCGCCATCGCGTTCTGGGGACATGTGGCGGGAACGCTGTGCGTCGGGGCGATCGCGTGGTCGGTGGCGGGCCGCCCCCAGTTGAGCGGCCTGGTGTTCGGGCTGCTCGGTGGTGCCGTCGCGAGCATCGGGCTGGTGCTGTTCTATGGTGCGCTGGCCCGCGGGCCGGTGTCCGTTGTTGCGCCCCTGGCCTCCTGCGCGGCGGTGATCCCCGTGGCGGTCGGCGTTGCCCGCGGCGAGATACCCGGCGTACTCGCGTGGGTGGGGTTGGGGGTCGCCGTAGTCGGCGTGCTGGTACTCGCGACAGCCCTGGGGGCTACGACCGCAGAGCCGAACCCGCCCTGCCCCGGCGCCCGACCCGGCTGCCCCGACGAGGCGGCCGTCCGGGCACCACGGATGCCGCCGCCAATGGCCGCACTGCTGGCCGCCGTGGGGTTCGGGTCGGCCTTCGTCCTGATCGACCTCGGTGGGTCCGGTGGGTCCTCACCGCTCTGGGTGGCGGCTGGACTACAGACCGGCGGCCTGCTCGGGCTGCTGCCGATCGCGCTTGCCGGGCCACGAGCGCGCCTGGCCGCTCCCCGCGCAGCGCTGCCCACGCTGCTCCTCGCCGGGCTGTTCGCCGCGGCGGCCGACGTCGCGCTGTCGATCGCATTCACCAAGGCAGACCTCGGAGTGGTCAGCGTCCTGGCCTCCCTGGACTCCGCGGTGAGCGTGCTGCTCGCGCGGCTCATCCTGCGCGAACGGCTGTCACTGCGTCAGGGCTGTGCCGTGCTCGCCGTCCTCACCGGTGCAATATTGCTCGCCGTCACCTGAGCGCCACCGGAAAGAACCGCTAGTACCCGGGCACGCCATCCCCACTGGTCGAGCCGGTCAGCAGCACCCGCACGGTCCGAGGACCCGCCACCCACCGTGCGAGCCGTGGCGCTTCGAGACGCCGGACCCCGGCCCGCGGCGTACCGTTTCGAGATGGCCAAGGACAAGAGCCCGAGTACGAGCACGACCGTCGTCCCCACGGTGCGTCCCGACGACCCGCCGCCCAGCGCTGCCTCCCCGGCCACGAAGGAACGCTCGACCGGCTCCGCGGATCGCGCGCCTGCCCGCGACGCCTCCATCGCCTCCGGGAACCTCGTGAGTGGCGTCGTCGCCCAGGCCGGCGAGGTCGCCGCGACATCGATCCGGACGACGAAGCGGCTGCTTCCAGGACGAGCGCCCGCCTACCTCGGCGCGGGAGCACTCCTCGTGGCCGGGATCATCGAGCCACCGGCCCTGCTCGCGGGCGGGCTCGCCTACGAGGCCCTGCGCCGCTGGAACCCGCCGACCAGCTGACCGGACCGGACCGGGCGACACGGGCACCGGGGCGACGGACCGGATCGACGTGCTCCCGCTCGCCCCCGGCGGGACGGGGGGCGCTGCAGGAGCTGCTCGCCACGATCCCCGGCTGCCGCACGCCACCGCCAGCACCACTGACCGTGGCCCGGCGCGCGCCGCTGGTCAGCACCGCAGGCCCTCGGTCGTCATGTGGACCCGCGCGATGCGTCCGTCGGCGTCGTGGTGGAGGCGGTCGACGCACACCGACCGGCGCCGGGCGTCCCCGCCCGGCGCCGTGCCGTCGTGGTAGAAGCAGAACCACTCGCCGCCGAACTCGACGATCGCCACCCGGTTGGTCGCGCAGTTGCCCGGCACCTCGTTGACCAGGCCCTCCACCGTCCACGGGCCCTCCGGTGAGCGGCTGCGGCGTAGGCCACGCGCTGGGGGAACCGGTGGCCGAAGGACAGGTAGAACCAGCCGTCGCGGTGGTGGACGTGGACGCCCTCCTCGAACGCCGGCAGCGCGATCTCGGTGACCGGCCCGGCGAGGGCGGTCATCGCGTCGTCCAGCGGGGCGAAGAAGCAGCGGTGCTTGCCCCAGTACAGGTACGCCCGGTCGTCGTGTACGAGGACGAACGGGTCGTTGGTGTGGTCGCGGCCGTCGTCGTCCGGGACGTCGTTGGTGACGAGCGCGGCGCCGATCGCGTCCCGGAACGGGCCCGTCGGGTGATCGGCCACGGCCACCCCGATGGCCCCGCCGGGCACCGTCGCGTGGTTCATCGCGAGGTACCACCAGAACTTCCCGTGCCGCTCGACGACGCACGAGGCCTTGGCGCCGTCGCGGGCCCAGGCGAAGTCCCCGACACGCACCAGCGGGCCGTGCGGTGTCCACGACAGCAGGTCGGTGGACGAGAAGCAGAGCCAGTCACGCATCACGAACCGCTGCGCGCCCGGCTCCGCCTCGTCGTGCCCCGTGTAGAGGTAGGCGGTGCCGTCGTGCACGAGCACCGTCGGGTCGGCGGTGTGGACGTCGGTGATGATCGGGTTGCCCTGCACGGTCACGTCGCGACGCATGGCGCCGCACCGTAGGCGGCTGTGCTCGGCGGAGGACCCGTACCCGCACGCTCAGTGGCGCGCGCTCGCCGAGATCGCCCCGCTGCGTCAGGACGGCCAGCAGCGCATCACCGGCCCGCCACGGGGTCAGCGCACTCGAGCAGGCCTCGGGGAGCGTCGACAGGTCATGCCGCGGGCGGGACTTCGCTGCCGTCGCGCCGCACGCAGGGCACGAGGTAGAACGCCGGGGCCGTGATGGATGTCCCGCACGCCGGACAGCGACGACGCTCGCGGCGTCCTTCGTCCACCAGCTCACCGGGCGGGAAGCGCCGGACGCGGCCTCGGCACCTCGGTTCAGGACAGATCAAGTCCTGGTGCCACACCAGGTGCTCACCAGCCCGCGATACGACTCCCCCGCCGCGCCCACCAAGCCGTTCGTGATCCCCCACGACCAGCAATCTTTGCTCCCTCGGGCGAGGGCGTCACGCCCGATCTGCGCAAATACTTCCCGCGTTTCCGGGGTCGACGAAAGGGCAAGCGAAGATCGAGCTCACTCCCGCGGCGGGCCTGTCCAACGCGCAAGGCGGAGCAGTGGGACTGCCCGCTCTGGCGTTCTCTCGCGACGACTGCGGTGACCGCGACGAGCGCCGGTGTGAGCCGGGCGACGACGCGGTCGTCCTCGGCCACGAGGTCATCGACCTGCGCGCGCAGATCAGGAAGAGCGATGCGCAGCGTACGAAGGCCCCGAGTCGCCGTGGGCAACTGTGCGTCCGGGTGGTGTGTTCGTCCGCCGTTCACCGAGCAGGTCCCGAGGTGACGTCCTGTGCACCTAGCGTCGCCGTGCCGTCACGCGATCGATCGACCTCCGGGAGACCACGTGCCCGACGCCCTCCACCACGACGAACCGCAGCGTGGCGGCGCCGCCTCCTGCCCCTCGTCGGCCTCCGCCGCGGCCACGGTCGCTCCGCGATCGGGTGCCGCTACAAGTGCGGCGACGCCTGCTCCCGCTCCGTCCCGAACCCCACGAGCCACCCCACCTTCCGCGAGGTCGCGGGCGCGGCGCTGAGCCGGCGGCGGGTCCTGCAGGCGGGCCTCGTGGCCGGTCTGGCGGGTGTGGCCACGGCCGCGTGCGGAGGGGGCGGCGTGCCACCGGGCGGGGCGACGGGCGGGGCTTCCGCACCGCCGCTGCCGTCGACACTCGGCTTCGCCGCCGTGGCCCCGAACACCCAGGACGCGGTCGTCGTCCCGCCGGGCTTCTCCCAGCAGGTCGTCATCCGATGGGGCGACCCGGTCCTGCCCGGCGCGCCCGCGTTCGACGCGCGTGCCCAGACCGCGGCCGCCCAGGCGCAACAGTTCGGGTTCAACAACGACTACCTGACGTTGATCGACCTCCCCGGCCAGCCGGGTCGCGCGCTGCTGGTGGCCAACCACGAGTACTCCACCGAGCCCCAGATGATCCCGGGCTACAACCCCGACGCCCCGACCGCCGAGCACGTGGGGATCGGCATGGCCGCCCACGGCATGTCGGTCGTCGTGGTGGAGCGTGACCCCGCCTCCGGCCGGCTGACCCCTGTCGCCGACCCCCTCAACCGCCGGGTCACCGTCACCACGCCGATGACGCTCGCAGGCCCCGCCGCCGGCCACCCGCTGGTGCGCACCACGGCCGACCCCGAGGGCCGCACCGTGCTCGGCACGCTCAACAACTGCTCGGGCGGCACCACCCCCTGGAACACGGTGCTCTCCGGAGAGGAGAACGTCGACCAGTACTTCGCCAACGGCGAGGCGGTCGCCGACCCGGTGGCGAAGGAGAAGCTCGCCCGCTACGGGATGGACGGCGGGGCCAGCGACCGCAAGTGGGAGACCGTCGACCCGCGCTTCGACCTGCTCCGCGAGCCCAATGAACCCCACCGCTTCGGCTGGATCGTCGAGCTCGACCCCTTCGACCCGGCGAGTGCACCGATCAAGCACACCGCCCTGGGGCGCATGAAGCACGAGGGCGCCAACGTGCGCGTCGGACCGACCGGCACCGTCGCGGTCTACATGGGCGACGACGAGCGCTTCGAGTACATGTACAAGTTCGTCTCGTCGCGCACCCACCGCGCCGGCGACGCCGCCGCCGACCGCGACTCGAACCGTCGCCTGCTCGACGAGGGCACGCTGTACGTCGCCCGCTTCTCCGGGGACGCCCCCGCCGCGCCGGGTCAGGTCGCGGACGGGGGCGGCGAGTGGCTCCCGCTGGTGGAGTCCCGCGCCGACGGCACCGCGCAGTCTTTCGTCCCCGGGCTGTCCGCCGCCGAGGTGCTCGTCCACACCCGCCTGGCCGCCGACGTCGTCGGGGCGACCAAGATGGACCGCCCCGAGGACGTCCAGCCTCACCCGACCACCGGCCGCGTCTACGCCGCCCTGACCAACAACGACGAGCGCGCGACCCCCGGCAAGCCCGGCGTCGACGCGGCCAACCCGCGCGCGCAGAACACCAACGGTCAGGTGCTCGAGCTCGTCGAGACCGGCGACGACCCGGCCGCGCGCTCGTTCGCGTGGTCGCTGCTGCTCGTCTGCGGCGACCCTGCCGCCGCCGACACCTACTTCGGGGGCTTCCCGAAGGACCAGGTCAGCCCGATCTCGTGCCCGGACAACGTCGCCTTCGACACCGTCGGCAACCTCTGGGTCGCCACCGACGGCAACGAACTCGGGTCCAACGACGGGCTGTTCGCCGTGCCGCTCGAGGGCGCCCAGCGCGGCCGGGTGCAGCAGTTCCTCACGGTCCCGAAGGGCGCCGAGACCTGCGGTCCGGTCCTCGAGGAGCGGCTCGCGCTCGTCGCCGTGCAGCACCCCGGCGAAGCCGACGAAGCGACCGCCGACAACCCCGCATCCCGCTGGCCCGACGGCGGGACGAGCGTGCCCCGCCCCGCCGTCGTGTCGGTGTGGCGCACCGACGGCGGGCCGCTGGTGCAGGACCGCACGAGATCGTGAAGCGGCGGTGGCCGTCGTCGGTCCGGCGGGCCTGTCGCGAAGCGGGGCCGATGACCGAGACGTCCCCTCCACGCCGGCCCTGGTCGACGTGCGGGTCTTCGGCGCGACGGGCGACGGCGTGGCCCGCTGACGTGATTGCTCCTCGCCGCGTGACACTGCAACAATCGCCGAGCTTCCTGCGTCCGAGGGGACCACATGGCCGGGACGGTGAGTACAGCTCGACTCGTCGCTCGGTTCCTGCCCGTCGGTGCGGCGCTGTTCTGCATCCAGCTGGACTTCTTCTCGCTGAGCCTGGCGCTGCCGTCGATCGCCGCCGATCTCGGGACCTCGACGACGAATCTGCAGTGGCTGCTGAGCGGCTACATGATCGCGGTCGGGGCGCTGCTTATCCCCGGGGGACGGCTCGGGGACGTGGTGGGCCGGCGCGCGGTGCTGCTCGCGGGCGTCGCGGTGTTCGGCTTGACGTCGCTGGTGTGCGGCCTCGTCTCGTCGGTGCCGGTGCTCGTCGCCGCACGCGTCGTGCAGGGCGCGGGCGCGGCGGTGGCGCTGCCCACGGCGTTCGCCCTGGTCACCAACGCCACCGACGAGCAGGTACGACCACGCGTGCTCGGGGCGCTCATCGGGATCGGCGGCGTGGGCACGGCGCTCGGCCCGGTGGTCGGGGGTGTGCTGTCCTCCTCGGTCAGCTGGCGATGGGTGTTCCTGCTCAACGTCCCGATCGCGGTCCTGGCCCTGCTGGGTGGGATGCGCCTACCCGAATCGAGGTCCGGCTCCGGACCGCGACGGGTCGCCGGGCTGGACTGGTGGGGCGTGGTCACGGTGGTGGCCGGGCTCGCGCTGATCAGCGTGGGCATCGACGACGTCGGGGTTCGCGGCTTCACCAGCGTCCAGACCCTGGGCGCACTGGCACTCGGGGTCGTCCTGCTCGGGGTCTTCGCGCTGATCGAGACCCGGGTCGCCGAGCCACTGGTGCGCCCGGCGCTGCTGCGCGACCGCGCCTACGTGGTCCTGGTGGTCACCGCGACGCTGGCCAACGTCGGCACCGTGGTGTCGATCCTCGCGGCGACCCTGGAGCTCCAGAACGTGCGTGGACTGTCCGCGGCCACCGCGGGCCTGCTGTTCTTCGTGGCCTCGGTGGGGCTGGCGCTGTGCGGGCCGCTGTCGGGCCGGCTCAGCGTCCGTCACCCCGCGGGCCGCATCATGGCCGTCGCGCTGCTGCTCGCCGCGCCCGCGCTGGCGCTGCTGGCGTTCGCCGGCCCGCTCCCGATCTACGCGCTCGCGCTCGCCCTGTGCGGGATCACCGCCGGCATGGGCCACTCCCTCGGTGAGCTGGCGGTGCAGAACACCCTGCCCCCGGAGCGCTCGGCGGAGGGCACCTCGGTGCTGCTGACGGTCCTGACCGCCGTCGGCGGGATCGGCGTCGTCGTGGCCACCGCCGCGATCGAGGCCCTGGGCGACCAACAGATCACCAGCGGCGGGATCGCGGGCGTCCTCGTGGTCGCCGCGCTCGCGGAGCTGCGGGCCGCCCGCCGATCACGCGCCACCGCCGTGGTCGGTTGACCGCGGATCGACGAGGGGGTCGTCATGGAGCTGTTCGGCGAGGCCACGGTGGCCGATCCGTACGCGGTGTTCGGCGAGCTGCGCGAGCGCGACCCGGTGCACTGGAGCGACGAGGTCGACGCCTGGGTGCTCACCCGCTTCGCCGACGTCCGCGCGGTGCTGCACGATCAGCGCTTCTCCTCCCGGGTGCTCGACGGCAGCCCGAGCGCGCCCGCCACGAGCCCGCCCGGTCCGGCGGCCGACACCAGGACCTCCCGGGTGCTCGCGGGGGCCTACACGTTCGTCAACAACAGCCTGGTGTTCTCCGACCCTCCGCAGCACACGCGGCTGCGCCGGCTCGTGGGCCAGGCGTTCCTGCCCTCCGCCGTCGAGGCGCTGGCCCCGGTCGTCGAGCACCACACCCGCCGGCTGCTCGACGCCGCCGGCACCCGGTTCGACGTCGTGACCGACCTCGCGGAGCCCCTGCCGATCGCCGTGCTGGGCGAGCTGCTGGGCGTCCCGCTGCTCGACGGGGATGCCCGCCGGCTCAAGACCGCCTGCGACGACTTCCTCCTGCCGTGGGGCCGCGACGTCTCCAGCCTGTCCGACGACGAGAACCGCCGGGCGGTCGCCGCATCGAGTGCGTTGGGCGCGTTCGTCGACACCGTCCTCACGCAGCGGGGGAACGCGGCACCGGACGACGTGGTGGGGCGCTTGCTGGCCGGGGAGGCCGACGAGCGCCTCACCCACGAAGAGCTGTTCGCGACGATCGTCCTGCTGCTCATCGCCGGCCACGAGAACCTGACCAGCTTGCTCGGCAACGGCGTGCTGTGGCTGCTCGACCTGCCGGAGCTGCGCGCGCTGCTGGGCGAGCAGCCCGACCAGTGGCCGGCGGTCATCGACGAACTCCTCCGGTTGATCACCCCGAACCAGTTCATCCGCCGCGTCGCCCGCGAGGACGTCCGGCTCGGTGGGCGGACCATCCGGGCCGGCGACGCCACCGTGCTCGTCCTCGCCGCCGCCAACCGGGACCCCCAGCACTTCCCCGACCCCGACCGGCTCGTGCTCGACCGCACCGAACGACGCGACGTCGCGCTGGGCCAGGGCCCGCACTACTGCCTCGGCGCCCCGCTGGCCCGACTCGAGGCCCGGATCGCCCTGCGTGAACTCCTCGAACGCCACCCCGCGCTGGAGCCGGCCGGGACGCCCCGCTACGCCCCGAACCTCAACCTGCGGATGCTGACCGCGCTACCGGTCTCGTCCTCGCCCGATCGGACGACGCCGAGTCACGAGAACCGCGCGGCGTTCCCGTCCGACTCCCCAGGTCGCGGGTGAGGACCTGCTCGGACTCCGACAGTGACCGGAACACCTCAGGCTTGGAGCGCCTTGCGGAACAGAATCATGTCGTCTCCGGGTTCATAGAAGTCGCGAACGCGAGCTTCCTCGTCGTAGTCGCACGCCCGGTAGAAGGATCTGGCGCGGTCGAAGGCCGACGTCGAGGAGGTCTCGACGAGCAGCAGGCGTTGCCCGTCAGTGCGCAACTGCTGCTCGACGTGCCGCAGCAGGGAGGTGCCGCGGCCCCGCCGGTGGTGGTCGTGGCGGACCCCGATCATGGTGAGGTACCAGGTCCGGTCAGTGGCCTTCGCCGGTTCCCAGTAAGCGACCGCCAGCGCATCGCCCCCGTCATCGAGGTCGACGGCGCAGGCATGGCCTTGGCCTCGTTCTCGGGCGAAGTAGTCGACCATCAGGTTCTCGACGATGCCCGCCTCGTCGGGTGGGAACAGTTGCGCGGCAACTGCGAGGGACACGATGGCGGAGGCATCGGTGGAGAGGGCAGGCCGGATCACGCGGCTCAGGATGTCCTCCTGCGAGCGTCTGCGTCGATCCGGTTTCGTGGTGCCTTGCTGGACAGGAGGCACCGTGCCGACGCGGCGCCGCTCGACCGTGAAGTTCCGGTTGGATTTCCGATTGCATCAAACCGGACATGGCTGAGGAGCGAAAAGAGGGGTGATAGGGCGTTCGGCGGTGAGCCGGGGGCCGTTCTCACCACCGAGAGGATCCGTCTCATGAGGACTCCGCGAAGCATCGCCGGATTTCTGGTCTCGGGAGTCGCCGCCCTGGCGCTGACCGGGCTCGGCGCGGGCGCGGCGCAGGCCGCCGAACCCATCGCCACCATCCCTGACCTGACCGGCCAGTCGACCTCGGTCGCCCTGGACTCCGGGTTCACCGACGCGCTGCAGTCCCTCGAGGTCACCCCGGGCACGGTCGGCGACGCCACCATCTCCGACGGCAACGCCCGGTTCCCGATCACCGGGGGCAACGTCACCGTGTACGCGCCGGGCGCGGTCGACCCGTACGTGCAGGGACGCATCGAGCACGACGGCAGCGGGCTGAGCCTGACCAAGGGCGACACCGAGGTCCGACTCACCGACTTCGTGATCGACCCCGGCAAGCCCGCCACCCTGATGGGCAAGGTCACCGCCAACGGCGAGACCGTCGCCGAGTCCACGGTCCTGTTCGACCTCGACGGCTCGACGCTGGAGCCCATCCAGACCGACGCCGACGCCGGCACCGCCACCCTGACCGGCACCACGGTGCGGCTCAACGACGGCGCCGCCACGGCGCTGAACCAGGCGTTCTCCACCGACGCCATCCGGGGCGGGCTGACCATCGGCATCGCCACGATCGTGGTGAACCTGCCGGGCCAGATGCCCGACATGCCCGAGGGCGGCGTGGAGACCGGCGGCGGCGACACCGCCGGCGGTCCCGACACCGCGCTGATCGCCGGGGGCGCGCTGGCCCTGCTGGCCGCCGGCGGGACCCTGCTCGTGGCCCGTCGTCGCGGAGCAGCCCGCCGCTAGGTCTGTCCGCAGTACGCCCGACCGTCCCACCTCGGGGTCTCGCACCCCGGGGTGGGACGTCCCGTCCGTTCGGGAGGAACCACGTGCGTCGACGTCGGGTGCTGGTGGCCGTCGCCGTGGCCCTCGCCGGCCTCGGGCTGGTGGCCGCGGCCCGCGTCGGGCTCCGCGCCGGTCACCCTCACCATCCCGTCGATCGGGATGTCCACCCCGGTCAACGACGTCGGCCTCAACCCGGACCGCACCCTGGAGGTGCCCGCGCCGGGGCCGCGCTATGACCAGGCCGCCTGGTACCGCGGCTCCCCCACGCCCGGCCGCGTCGGACCCTCGGTGATCCTCGGCCACGTCGACTCCGCGACGGGTGGACCCTCGGTGTTCTACGACCTGGGCCGCCTGCGCCCGGGCGAGCCGATCACCGTCGCCCTCGCCGACCGTTCCGTACGCACCTTCGCCGTCGACACCGTCCAGCGGTTCCCCAAGGACGCGTTCCCCCGTCTCGAGGTCTACGGCGACACCGCCGGCCCCGAGCTCCGCCTCATCACCTGCGGTGGCCCGTTCGACGCGACGGAGCGTTCCTACGAGGACAACACCGTCGTCTTCGCGCGGCTCGTGTCCTGAGCCGACCGCGACGCCTCGTCACACCGCGGTGACGTCGACGGAGTGCCAGCCGGTGGCGCCGTCGGGGATGGCCGCGGTGCGCGACGCAACCTGGGTGTAGCCGCTGCGGTCGGTGGCGCGCACCTGCAGGCGATGCGCTCCCGGGGCGAGGTCGACGGTGGTGCGCCACATGCGCCAGGTGTCGATCGAGACGTCGCGGGCGAGCTCGGCGTCCTGCCAGGCGCCGTCGTCGGCGCGGACCTCCACCCGATCGACCCCGGTGTGCTGGGCCCAGGCCACGCCGGCGACGGTCACCCGCCCGGCGGGGACGGTGGCGCCGCTGCGCGGGACGTCGACACGCGACTGCGTCTTCACCGGGGCCTGCTCGGCCCACCCCCGCTGCTCCCAGTAGGACGTGAACCCGGCGAAGGTGGTGAGCTCCATGTCGGTGAGCCACTTGCAGCCGGACACGAACCCGTAGAGCCCGGGCACGACCATGCGCACCGGGAAGCCGTGCTCCACCGGCAGCGGCTCGCCGTTCATGCCGACGGCGAGCATCGCCGCCCGGCCGTCGGTCACCGCGGCGACGGGGGTGCCGGTGGTGAAGCCGTCGACGCTGGTGGACGCGATCTGCTGGGCCCCCGGCCGAACACCGGCCTCGGCGAGCAGGTCGGCGAGCGGCACGCCGAGGAAGACGGCGTTGGACACGAGGGCGCCGCCGACCTCGTTGGACACGCACGTCATCGTGATCGGCACCTCGATCAGGCGCCGGGCGCGCAGGTCGTCGTAGGACAGCCGCAGCTCGCGGTCGACCAGCCCGTGGATGCGCAGCGCGTAGTCGCGCGTGGTGAGCTGCGGGACCTGCAGGGCGGTGTCGATGCGGTAGAAGGCGTTGTTGGGGGTCAACCACGCCGGGGTGCCCTGCGCGGCGAAGTCCGCGCCGGTGAGGAGGTCGGGGGCCGGGGCGCCCGGGAGCCCGCCGAGCGCGGCCCG
>CADCTH010000371.1 GCA_902805495.1 uncultured Actinomycetospora sp. | reverse complement strand
GAGGCGCCGGCGGCCGGGCGCGACGCCGGCGAGGAGGTCGCCCGCGAGCTCGCCGCCGTCGCCGAAGCGGCCGGGGTGGCCGACCGCGTCGCGGCGCCGTCGGTGCGCGCCGTCGACAGGGGCGACACCGTGCGACGGCGCCTCGAGGCCGCGCTCGAGGCCATCGGCGGTGCGATCGGCACCCGCTTCAGCCCGTTCCCGGGCCTGCCGCCGGGGCTCGCGCTGCAGGTCCTGCGCGAGGGCCGCGACGAGCTGGGCGGGCTGGGACACTGCCTCACCCGCCTCGACCGGGTGGCCGAACGCCTCGCGGCGTGGTGAGCAGCGTGGTGATCGGCACCCGTCGCGTGGGCGGGCACCGCCGGGGGTAGATCCGGGCCGACCACCACGAGGAGGACGTCATGAGCCACACCGCGACCGGGCGCCGCACCGCTGCGCCCGCCGTCGTCACTGCGCTGCGCGTCCTGTCGGTGCTCACCGTGCTCGTCCTGCTGTGGCAGTTCGTCACCGCCGGCCCGTTGGTGGCGGGGTCGCAGGCGGCGGACGTCCACGGAACGGGCGCGATCGTGCTGCACGTCGTCTCGGGGCTGACCATGGTCGCCGCCGCGCTGGTCTGGCGGGGCGGGGCCGCGCTGTGGCCGCTGGTCGTCGCCGCCCTGGTCTTCGCCCTGAGCTTCCTGCAGGCCTACCTCGGCAGCAACGGCCCCATCAGCGTCCACGTCCCCGGCGCGATGGTGCTGACCGTCGGCGCGGTGCTCGTCGCCGCCTGGTCGTTCACCGGCGGGGTGCGCGGGCGCCGCTGAATCGCTGCTGACCGCTCCGCTACCCGGCGAGGGCGCGGTCGAGCTCGTCGAGCAGCCGCTGCCGGGACCGCGCCCCGGTCACCGAGAGCACCGGCCGGCCGTCCCGGAAGAGGATCATCGTCGGCATGCCCAGCACGCCGTGCGCGCGGCTGGTGGCGGGGTTCGTGTCGACGTCGAGCGTGCGGACGGCGAGCGTGCCGGCGCGCTCGGCGGCGATCTGCGCGAGGACCGGCACCATCATCCGGCACGGCCCGCACCACGCAGCCGTGAACTCGACCAGCACCGCGCCGGGGCGCTGCGTCACCTCCGCGGCGAACGTGGCGTCGGTCACGGGGAGGACGGCGGCGGTCGGGGACGTCAGGTCGGCGGTCATGTCGGCTCCTGGTGGTCGGCGCGACGGCCCGTCGGGTCGACGGGCGGGGCGTGGGGCGGGGCGGTGCAGGTGGAGCGCCCGGCCGCGGCGTCGAGCTGCCCGGCGAGGGCCGCCCGGCCCGCGGGCAGCCGCGCGACGAGGTCGTCGAGCTCGTCGATCGTGCGCCGGTAGGACTCCAGCGAGGCGGGGCAGTCGTCGCCCGCGGCGTGGCCCTCGGCGAGGCACTCCACGAACGGCCGGGTGCCCTCGACGGGGACGCCGAGCGCGGTCAGCGCCCGGATCTCCTCGATCATCCGCACGTCGCGGTCGGCGTACTCGCGGTAGCCGTTGGCCTGCCGCCGGGGCACCACGAGCCCGAGCTGCTCGTAGTAGCGCAGCGCCCGGATCGTCGTCCCGGCCCGGCGGGCCACCTCTCCTGCTCGCACCCGGACGACGCTAGACCCGGACCCCGGGGTCCGGGTCAAGCTCAGCGCTTCCGGGCGCTGATCACCCCGGTGTCGAAGCCCGCGAGGTGCAGCCCGCCGTGGAAGCGGGCGTGCTCGACCTTGAGGCAGCGGTCCATCACCACGGTCAGCCCGGCGTCGACGCCGCGCTGCGCCAGCGCCTCGTCGTAGAGCCCGAACTGCGTCCAGAACGTCGACGCCCCGGCGGCGATCGTGGCGTCGAGGACGTCGGGCAGGTCCTCGGGGCGGCGGAAGACGTCGACGAGGTCGGGCGTCACCGGCAGCGCGTCCAACGACGGGTACACCGGGCGCCCGAGGATCTCGTCGGCGTTCGGGTTGACGAGGTAGAGGTCGTAGTCGGTGGAGCCCAGGAGGTAGGTCGCGACGAAGTTCGACGCGCGCGACGGGTTGGGCGAGGCGCCGACCATCGCGACGCTGCGGCTGCGGCGCAGGATGGCCTGGCGCTCCTGGGCGGTCGGCGGGGTCCAGGTCACTTCGTCGCCTCCGTCAGGGCCTGGTCGAGGTCCCAGAGGATGTCCTCGGGGTCCTCGATGCCGACGCTGATGCGGATGAGGTCGGGCCGGACGCCGCCCTCGCGCAGCTGGTCGGCGGTCAGCTGCTGGTGGGTGGTCGACGCCGGGTGCAGCACCAGCGTGCGGGCGTCGCCGATGTTGGCGAGGTGGCTGCACAGCTGCACCGCCTCGATGAACCGCCGGCCGGCGGCCCGCGCTGAGTTCTCCGGGTCCTCGTCGTCGCCGCGGACCCCGAAGCTGAACACCGCGCCCGGCCCCTGCGGGAGGTAGCGGCGGGCGCGCTCGTGGTGGGGGTGGCTCGGCAGGCCCGCGTAGCTGACCCACGCGACCCGCTCGTCGGCCTCGAGCCACTCGGCGACGCGCTGCGCGTTGGCGACGTGGCACTCCATGCGCTGGGGCAGCGTCTCGATGCCCTGCAGCAGCAGGAACGCCGAGTGCGCGGACAGCGTCGCGCCGACGTCGCGCAGCTGCTCGGAGCGGACCTTGGTGAGGAAGCCGTACTCCTGGAAGTTGCCCCACCACGTCAGCCCGCCGTAGGACGGGATCGGGTCGGTCATCTGCGGGAAGTTGCCGTTGCCCCAGTCGAACCGGCCCGATTCGAGGATCACCCCGCCCAGGGTCGTGCCGTGGCCGCCGAGGAACTTCGTCGCCGAGTGGATGACGATGTCGGCGCCGTGCTCCATCGGCCGGCAGAGGTAGGGCGTGGCCATGGTGGCGTCGATGATCAGCGGCAGGCCGCGCTCGTGGGCGACCTCGGCCAGCGCGGCGACGTCGGTGACCTCGCCCGAGGGGTTGGCGACGATCTCGGCGAAGACGCAGCGGGTGCGGTCGGTGATCGCCGCGCGGAACGCCTCGGGGTCGTCGCCGGCGACGAACGTCGTGTCCACCCCGAAGCGGCGCAGCGTGACGTCGAGCTGGGTGACGGTGCCGCCGTAGAGGGCGGCGGCCGCGACGATGTGGTCCCCGGCGCCCGCGAGGGTGGCGAACGTCAGGAACTCCGCGGCCTGGCCCGAGCTGGTGGCCACCGCGCCGAGCGCGCCCTCGAGGCTGGCCAGGCGCTCCTCGAGCACCGCGACCGTCGGGTTGGCGATGCGGCTGTAGATGTTGCCGTACTTCTGCAGCGCGAAGAGGTTCGCGGCGGCGGCGGTGTCGTCGAAGACGAAGCTCGTCGACTGGTAGATCGGCACGGCCCGGGCCCCGGTCGCGGCGTCGGGCACCGCACCCGCGTGCACGGCGCGGGTGCGGAAACCCCAGGGGCGATCCTCGTCTGCCACCCCGCCGTTCTACCGCAGTGCGACCGCGCCGGCCGCGCTCAGAACGGGAGCCGCCCGAACCAGGCGTTCGACGAGGCGTGCCACGCGTTGATCAGCGCCAGGGTGCCGCCCGCGAGGAACACGAGGCTGGTGGCGAGGGTCACGAGCCCGACGAACGGCGCGAACCCCAGGAGCACGAAGGAGCCGACGAGCGACAGGAGGCCGGAGAGCATCCCGAGCCCGGTGAGGACGGTGAGGACGATGCGCGCCCACTGCGCCCGGCCGCGGAAGTGCAGGGCGAGGAACGCCCCGATCGCGCCGCCGAGGAGCGCGAAGACGATCCCGACCCCGGAGAAGTAGTCGCCGACGCCGAGCGTCGAGATGATCGTGCCGAGGACGTTCACCGCGATGATCACGAGCCAGACCAGGAACGCACGCTGCACGGCCTGGGGGATGTCCGGCGGCAGCGGCACCCCGCCGAAGCCCGGCGGGATCAGCGGGTTCGCCCCGCCGCCCGCGCCACCAGGACGCTGCTGCCCGAAGGGTTGGCCGTGCGGGGGCTGCTGGCCGTACTGCTGGCCGTACGGCTGTTGCCCGTACGGCTGCTGGCCGTACTGCTGTTGCCCGTAGGGCTGCTGCTGGCCGTAGGGCTGGCCGTACTGCTGCTGGCCGTACTGCGGGGGTCCGGAGGGGGGCGGGCCGTAGCCCGTCCCACCGGCGTCGGGTCGCTCGCCGTGCGGCGGGTTCGGTGCGCTCATGGCGGGAACCTATGGCGCGGTCCGTCGGCCGTACAGATGAGTCGACTACTCACTTCTCCGCTGCCGTGCGCCTCGGGCTACTCATGCGCCCCGGTTCAAGGGACGGGCCGTCGGGCACCCGGTCGCTCCCGGCGGCGCACCCCGCGCCACCACGCGAGGTGAGGAGCACCGTCATGGCCGTCTGCGAGACCTGTGGCAACGACTACGAGATGGCGTTCGAGATCACGGCGGCGGGCACGACGCACACCTTCGACAGCTTCGAGTGCGCGATCCACACGATGGCGCCGCGCTGCGAACACTGCGGGGTGACGATCATCGGCCACGGCCACCAGGCCGATGGGCGCTTCTTCTGCTGCGCCCACTGCGCGTCCGCCGCCGTCGGGGCGTCGACGGTGGACCACGCGTGATCAGCGGAAGTACGCGTTGGCCGGCTCCTGGAACGAGAACAGGATCGCCGCGACGATCAGGGCGGCCTGCAGCAGGCTGACGATCGTCGACAGGAAGCCGACGCTGACGCCGAGCCCGGCGGTGAGCAGCACGCCGAGCACCGTGAACACCGCGGAGATGCCGCCCAGGACCGCCAGCGTCAGCCGGGCCCAGCTCTCGCCGCGGCGCAGCCGCAGGGCGCAGAAGACGATCGCGCCGAGGAAGAGCACGCCGATGATCGCGCCGACGAAGCCGCTGACGGCCGCGCCGGGGGTCGGTGCCGCCGTGGTCGTCGCGAGCGAGAGGGCGCTGCCGACGAGGCCGACGACCACGACGGCGATCCAGAGCCGGAACGAGCGCTCGACGGGGACGGGAGGGGTCACGGGGGCACGGTAGGTCCCCGCGCCCGTGGTCAGCGACCGAGGTCCCGCGCCCAGCGCCACACCGTGCCCTCGTCGGGGTCGTGCGCCTCGCCGTCGCGGACGAAGCCGTGCCGGCGCAGCACGGCGGTCGAGGCGTTCTCGGCGGGCAGGGTGTGGGCGACGACGCGGCGCAGGCCCGCGGCCGACGCACGCGCGAGCCACTGCCCCACCGCGGCGGTCGCGACGCCCCGGCCGCGGCACGACGGGGCGACCGAGTAGCCGACCTCGACCTCGCCGTCGGCGGGCGGGCCGGTGAAGCCGCCGAGCCCGACGATCTCGGTGCCCTCGACGATGAGGTGGGAGAACCACGCCGGGTCCGTGCCGTTCTCGAGGGCCTCGACGGTGGGCGCGAGCGCCTCGGGGAACGCGAGGTAGCCCTCGACGGGTGTCAACCCGAAGCGCTCGGCGAACCGCTCCGGCTCGGTCAGCAGCGTGACCGCCTGCTCCGCTCGCAAGGGCACGGTGTGCACTTCGTGCATGTGAGCAGAACTTAGTGCTCCGGCACCGATTGCTGCTCACGTGCGCGGAGCGCACACGGATCCGGCAGCAGGGTGCGCGCGTCGAACAGGACGTGGAGAGCTCGTGGAGGGACCTCGTCCGGGCGCAGGACGGGCTGGTGACGTGGCAGCAGGCGTTGGCGCACGGCTATACGCCCGACGCGGTCGTGGCGCAGATCGAGGGCGGCCGGTGGACCCGGCGGGGGCGCG
>CADCTH010000370.1 GCA_902805495.1 uncultured Actinomycetospora sp. | reverse complement strand
GGGCGCTCGCGGTGGTGCGGGGCACGGCCGTGGTGGGCACGTCGAGCGGTGCGGGGGCGTCCGCCTTCTGCGTCCCGCCGCGACGGGTCGCGGCGGCCGGCAGGGGCTCGACCACGCTCCGGGGGCTCTCCGCCGTGGTCGGGGTCGACGGGACCGCGGTCCCGGCCAGGGCGTCGAGCGCGGCCCGGGCCGCGGCGGCGAGGTCGCCCGCGCCCGCGGGCCGCTGCTCGGGGTCCTTCGCGAGGCCCGCGGCGATCACGGCGTCGAAGGCCTCGCCCAGGCCGGGGACCGACTGCGACGGCGCGGGGGGCTTTCCGTACAGGTGCGCGGTCATCAGCTCGGTGAACTCGTCGACCGGGAAGGGCCTGCTCCCGGTCAGGCACTCGAACAGGAGACACGCCAGCGCGTAGACGTCGATCCCCAGCGCGCCCTCGCCCGAGAACCGCTCCGGGGCCATGTAGTCGAGGCTCCCGATCAGGATGCGGGCCGCGGTGATCGGCGCGCTGGCGTCGTCGCCCCCCACGGACCGGGTGATCCCGAAGTCGACGAGGTAGACGAAGCCGTGGGCGCCGACCTCGTCGTCGATGAGGACGTTCGACGGCTTCACGTCGCGGTGGACCAGGCCGGCGCGGTGGGCGGCGTCGAGCGCGGACGCGACCTGCTCCACGATCGCCACCGCGCGCTCGGGCGCGAGCCGGCCCTCGGCCGCGAGGACCTGTTCGAGGTCGGCGCCCCCGATGAGCGGCATGTCGAGGAACAGCTGCCCGTCGATCTCGCCGTAGCGGTGGATGGGGATGACGTGCGGGTTGCGGAGGCGCGCGACGAGCCGGGCCTCACGGCGGAAGCGCCGCTGGTACTCGTCGTCGCCGGCCGCCTCGGCGGTGAGGCGCTTGAGGGCGACGATCCGGTCGTGCTCGGTGTCGCGGGCCTCGAGCACCTCACCCATGCCGCCACGGCCGACTACGCGGAGCAACTCGTACGGCCCGAACCGTTCGGTCACCCGGGGCACCCCCTGCGGTCGGTCGACGCTGGTGACACTATGTCGCACATGCCCCCGTCCGCGGTACACCTTCGCTAGGATTCCCACCCGAATGTGACCGTCGGTCACCATCGGTGGGCCGTGGCGGAGGAGGCGAGGCGTGACCAGCGACCAGGCGCCGACGACGAGCTTCCTCGAGGTGTGGCGGCCCGGAGGTGTCGAGGTGGTCCTGCTCGCCGGGCCGTCGCTGACCATCGGGCGGGGCGAGGGCAACGGGGTCGTGCTCGACCACGACGGCCAGGTCTCGTCGCTGCACGCCGTGCTGGTCTCCTACGGGGCGGGCTGGGCGATCCGCGACCTCGGCAGCACCAACGGCACGGTCGTGGCGGGCGAGCGGCTCCTCGCCGAACGCGCCCTGCGTCACGGCGACGCGATCCAGATCGGTGCGACCCGGATGGTGTTCCGTGGCTCCGCGGGCCGCGCGGCACCGACGACGGCGCCGCGCCGGCCGCCGGAGCTCACGCGCCGCGAGCACGACGTCCTCGTCGCGCTGTGCCGGCCGCTGTTCTCGGGCGAGGTGTTCACCGAACCCGCCACGGCCCGCGAGGTCGCCGCGGCGCTGGTCGTCTCCGAGGCCGCGGTCAAGCAGCACCTGCTGCGCCTCTACGACAAGTTCGAGCTGGACCCGGCGAGCACGCGACGCCGCGTCGAGCTCGCCAACGCGGCGCTGCAGCGGGGTGCGGTCACCCCCGCCGAGCTCACCTGATCCCACCCCGCCCTCAGCCGTACCGCTTCAGCTCGTGGAAGAAGTCGTCGACCACGTGCAGGCCCCCGGTCCTCGTGACGTGGTCGTAGACGTCCTTGCCCAGCGCGAGGTCGAGGATCCCGAGACCGAAGGGCGAGAACACCACGGTCCGGTCGGTCGGCAGCGTGATCCGCTCCTCCAGGACGTCGCCCAACGTCCCGTCGACGTGGTCGCGGTTGCCGGTCTCCTGCTCCACCAGGTGCACCGAGGTGTTGGCGCGCAGGCAGTGGTCGACGTCGTCGACGATGTTGGTCGACGCCAGCACCACCTCGGGCGACAGGTCGCGCAGCGACACGTGCAGCACCAGCGGGTGGTGGTCGAACCAGGCCGGGTCGTGCACGTGCGGCGTCCCCGCGACCGTGGCGAAGACGACCAGGTCGCTGCCCCGGATCAGTGACTCGGCGTCGTCGTGGACGGTGATCGTCCCCGTGCCCTCCTGCGTCTCGAGGTAGCCGCGGAAGCCCTCGGCGCTCTCGGTCTTCAGGTCGAACACGCCGGTCTCGTCGAACGTCCACCCGGTCGCCGCCAGGTACTTGTGCAGGTAGCGGGCGATGAGCCCCACCCCGAAGAAGCCGACGCGACGGGGCCGCTCCCGGCCGCGCGTGAGCGTGTCCGCGGCCAGCGCCGCCGACGCCGAGGTGCGGCTGGCGTTGATGATCGACGCCTCGAGGCAGGCGAAGGGGTAGCCCGTGTCGTGGTCGTTGAGGATCAGCACGGCCGACGCGCGGGGCACCCCCGCCGCCACGTTCTCCGGGAAGCTCGAGACCCACTTGATCCCGTCGACGTTCACGTCGCCGCCGACCGACGCGGGCAGCGCGATGATCCGCGACGTGGGGCGGTCCTCGAACGTGAGGAAGTACGACGGCGGGTTGTGGGTCCGGCCGGCGTCGTGGAGCCGGTAGGTCCGCTCCATGAGGGCGACGACGTCGCGCTCGCGTCCGCGCAGCGCCTCCCCCACCTGTGCGCCGGGGATCACCGCGAACGGCGGCACCGTCACTGAGTCGGTGGTCGAGCTCCGCTCCGCTGCGTCTCCGGACATGGCTGGCTCCTTCACGGTGGTCACGACGAGGGGGTGAGGTCGGAGATGTGCAGGCGGACGGTCGGCGCCTCGGTCTCGGCCACAGGGGCGGGGGCGGGGGCGTCCGCGGCTCTACCGACGTCCGCGGCCTTCCCGTCGATGAGGGCGGCGAGGTCGGCGAGCACGGGGTGGCGGACGATGTCCGGCAGGCTCACGGCCTTCTTCAGCCCGACGGCCATCTTCACCGCGAGCAGGGAGGAGCCGCCGCGGTCGAAGAAGTGGGTGTCGCGGCCGATCGCCGACGCGTCGACGCCCAGCAGCGGCGCCCAGACCGCGGCCACGCGCGCCTCGGTGGGGGTGAGCGGGGTGGCGTCCGCGTCGGCGGCGAGGGTCTCGGGCTCGTCGAGGGCGAGGGCGAGGGCCGTGAGCGCCTTGCGGTCGATCTTGCCGTTCGGGGTGAGCGGCAGGGTCTCCTGGTGGTGCAGCACCGGCGGGACCATGTACACGGGCAGCGACGCCTCGAGGGTCGCGCGCAGCACCTCGTTCTCCACCGGAGCGGCGGCGCCGTAGAAGCCGACCAGCTGCTTGCCGCGCCCGGGCCGCTCGGCGACGACGACGGCTGCGTCCCGGACACCCGGGGCCCGCAGCAGCGTGTTCTCGACCTCGCCGATCTCGATCCGGAAGCCGGAGATCTTCACCTGGTGGTCGCGGCGGCCGAGGAAGTCGAGCTTCCCGTCGGGCAGCCACCGCCCGTGGTCGCCGCTGCGGTAGAGCCGCTCGCCGGGGCGCAGCGGGTCGGGCACGAAGGCCTTCGCCGTGCGGTCGGGGTCGTTGACGTAGCCGCGGCCGACGCACACCCCGGAGAACACGATCTCGCCCGGGGCGCCGAGCGGGACCGGGTGCAGGCCCTCGTCGACGACGTAGACGCGGACGTTGGGGACGGCGGGCCCGAGCGGCACCCGCTCGCCGGCGGGCACCTCGGTGAGGATCTCGTGGTTGGTGTCGTCGCAGGTCTCGGTGAGCCCGTAGGCGTTGACCACCGCCACGTCGGGCCGCACGGCGAACCAGCGCGCGACCAGCTCCTTCTTGACGGCCTCGCCGGTGACCGCGATGCGCCTCAGCGCCGGCAGCACCTCGGCGGCCGGCGCGCTCTGCTGCTCGAGGTAGGACACCACGACGTCGAGGTAGGAGGGCACGAGCTGGGCGACCTCGACCCGGCGGCGGGCCAGGAGATCGACGAACGACGGGACGTCGAGGATCGTCTCCTGCTCGACGATGACGGTGGTCCCGCCCACCAGCCACGGCGCCACGAGCTGCCACAGCGAGATGTCGAAGCACTGCGGGGCGGTCTCGGTGACCACCGTGCCCTCGGTGATCCCGAGGTCCTCGATCTTGGCGTAGAGGTGGTTCACCATCCCCGCGTGCTCGCACATGGCGCCCTTGGGCTCGCCGGTGGAGCCGGAGGTGAAGTACAGGTAGGCGAGCCGGTCGCCCGCGACCTCGACCCGCGGCACCGCGTCACCGTGCTCCTCGGCGACGGCGTCGTCGACGAGCAGGCGCTCCGGGGCCGCCGCGCCGAGGTTGTGCAGGGCCTCGTCGAGCGTCGTCGTGCTGCCCCGCTCGCCGAGCACCAGCTTCGCGTCGGCGCGTGCGAGCACGGTGGCGATGCGGTCGGCCGGGAAGTGCGGCTCCAGGGGCAGGTAGGCGGCGCCCGCCTTGAGGATGCCGAGCACGGACGCGGCCCAGTCGAGGGTCCGCTAGGCGACCACCGCGACGATCCCCTCGGGCGGCAGGCCGCGGGCCAGGAGGGCGCGCGCGACCCGGTCGGTGACCTCGTCGAGCTCGCGGTAGGTCCACGACCGGTCGCCGTGCACCACGGCGACGCGATCGGGGTCGGCGTCGGCCCGCTCCCGGATGATCTCGTGCGCCGGGCGGTCGGGACGCGCGCGAACCGGGCCCGCCAGGCCGTCGACCTGCTGGGCCAGCTCCTCGGGACCGACGAGACCGTGCGCGCCCGGCGCCGCGTCCGGATCGGCGCACAGCTGGTCGAGCGCGGTGAGGTGGTACCCCGCGATCCGCTCGGCGGCCGCGACGTCGAGGTCGCCCGGCCGGTGGACGACCCGCAGCAGGTCCTCGGCCGGCCGGTCGATCCGGAAGACGGTGTCGTCGGCGAGCGGGGCGGCCTGCTCGGCGAGGGTGCCGGCCGCCGCGACCTCGGGCACCAGGACCGTCTCGGGCCACAGCCCGGTCAGGTCGCGCCGCGCCTGGGCCAGGGCCACGTCGTCCCCGGCCTGGTCCGCGCCCGTGAGCGCGCTCAGCGCCGCCCCTGCCGCGGTGGCCAGCGTCCGCCAAGACGCGACCTCGGTGTCGAGGCGGGCGGGCAGCGTCCGGCCCGCGACGCCGACCCCGGCGAGCACCTCGGGCTCCGCCGTGAGCGCCGCGAGGACCCGGGCGTGCGCCGCGAGGAGCAGGGCCTCGGGGACGACGCCGAGGCGGCCGGCCAGCGCGGCCACCGCGGCGGCCAGCTCGGCCGGGACGGCGACGG
>CADCTH010000369.1 GCA_902805495.1 uncultured Actinomycetospora sp. | reverse complement strand
TCGTGGGCGGCGAGGTCGACCGCGACGGGGCGTTCGACGACGTCGTCGCGCTGGTCGAGCGGCACGCCGCGCGCGTCTACGCGGCCCCGATGTCGCCGCGCTGCGGGTTCCCCGAGCGCCACCGGCTCTTCGCCGGTTTCCTGCCCGCCGCGCTCGACGGCGTCCGCGCCGCGCTGACCGGCCACGACGTCGTGTTGGTGCTCGGCTCGCCGGTGTTCCCGTTCCACACCGAGGGCGCGGTCGAGGGCGACACGGCCGTCCCCGAGGACACCGCGCTCGTGCAGCTCACCGAGGACCCCGCGCACGCCGCGTGGACCCCGATCGGGACGTCGATCGTCACCGGGCTGCGCCACGGGGTGCGCGCGCTGCTCGACGGCCCACCGCCGCCGGCGCGCCCGGCGCCGTCACCGCGGCCGGCCGCCGCGCGGGTCGCCACCGACGTGATCACCGAGGAGCTGCTCCTGCAGACCCTCGCCGACCTCCGTCCCGCCGACTCCGTGGTCGTCGAGGAGGCCCCGGCCACCCGCGGGCCGATGCACGACCACCTGCCGTTCGACCGGCCCGCGAGCTTCTTCACCTGCGCCAGCGGCGGACTGGGCCACGGGCTGCCCGCGGCCGTCGGCGTGGCGCTCGCCAGGACCGAGCGGGTGGTCGCGCTGGTGGGCGACGGGTCGGCGATGTACGGCATCCAGGCCCTGTGGTCGGCCGCGCAGCTCGGGGTGCCGCTGACGATCGTCGTCGTGCACAACGCCCGCTACCGCGCCCTCGACCAGTTCGCCGAGCACTTCGGCATCACCAAGCCGGTGGGCACCGCGCTGCCCGGCCTGGACTTCGTCGCCCTCGCCACCGGGCAGGGCGTCCCCGGCCGCCGCGTCGACCGGGCCGCCGACCTGGAGCCCGCGCTGGCCGAGGCCCTGCGCTCGCCCGGGCCCGTGGTGCTCGACGTGGTGGTCAGCTGACCGGCGGGACCGCGCCCAGCAGGCTCCGGGGCTCGACGGTCGTGGTCTTGATGACCGCCGTGACCGTCGCCGCGTACTCCTGCCAGTCCTGGAGGACGCGGTCGAGGTCGGCGACGTCGCGGACCTGGACGCGCATGAGCAGGCAGTCCTCGCCGGTGATGCGGTGGCACTCGACCACCTCGGGCCGGCGGGCCGCGATCAGCTCGGCCGTCTTCCCCTGCCCCAGGGCCGGGCGGACGCGCACCCACGCGCCGATGGGGTAGCCGAGCGCCGCCGGGTCGACGTCGAGGCGGTAGCCCCGGATGACCCCGGTGCGCTCGAGGCGCTGGACCCGCTCGGTGACCGCCGGCGCCGACATCCCGATGCGCCGCCCGAGCGCCGACATGCTCAGCCGGGGGTCGTCCGCGAGCTCGGCGAGGATGCGCCGGTTGGTCTCGTCGAGCAGCTTGTCGTTCTCCAGGTTCGACGGGGGTCGCACCCCCGAAGTCATCGTCATGTCGCCACTATCCCCGTGAGATGTCCCTGGAGTCCAGGTCTTCGGCCTTCGAGAATGGTCCCCACGGATCGAGGATGGGGTGGGGACGATGGTGACCTTCTGGGGAGTGCTGGTCGTGCTGGGGTTCCTGGCGGTGGCGCGCTACGGCGCCGACACGCGCTCGGAGGCCGACCCGACGGGGCGCGACCCCGCGTGGCCGGTGGTGCGGCGGCCGCACACGGTGCGCGGGGACGCGGTGCTGCTGGGCGAGATCGCGCGCCGGATCGCGGCGCACCGCCTGCTGTGGGAGGCCTACGACGCGAGCCTGCGGCCGTGGGAGTCCGACCGGGACCGGGAGCTCACACCACGGTCGTGAGGGTCGGGCTGCCGGCGCCGAGGGCGTCCCAGGCCTCGGCGAGGCGCGCGACGGCGTCGTCGAGCGCGTCGGTGGCCAGCGTGTAGGGCAGGCGCAGGTGCTGCTCGAAGGCCCCGCCGGTGCCGAACCGGGGGCCCGCCGCGAGGTGCACACCGTGGCGGGCCGCCGCCTCCACCAGCGCGCTCGAGCGGGGCGCGCCGAGGTCGACCCACAGGCTGAAGCCCCCGGGCGGCGACGGCGCGTGCCACTCGGGCAGGGCCGAGGCCAGGGCGGCGCGCAGGTGGTCGCGACGGTGGGCGAACAGGGTGCGGCTCGTCGCGATGATGTCGTCGAGGCGGTCGAGCAGGCCCACGGCGACCAGCTGCTCGAGCACCGGCGTGGCGATGTCGTCGGAGCTGCGGGCCGCCGCGATGCGCCGCAGCAGGGTGCGTGGGGCCCGCAGCCAGCCGATGCGCAGCCCGCCCCACACGGTCTTGGACAGCGACCCCGTGGTGATCACCGGGGTGCCGCCGCCCGCCGCGGCCGCGTACGCCCCGAGCGGTGGCGGGCCGGGCGCGTCGAGCCACAGCTCGCGCAGGCAGTCGTCGACGACGATCGGGACGCCGTGGCGCCCGGCGGCGGCGACGACGGCCGCCCGGGCCTCGGCGCTCATCACCGCGCCGGTGGGGTTCTGGTGGTCGGCGACGAGGTAGGCCAGCGCCGGGGTGGAGGCGCGCATGGCCGCCGTGATGGCCTCGACGTCCCAGCCCGGCCGGTCGGTCATCGCCACCGGCACCGGGCGCGCCGAGACGTGGCGCACGAGGTCGATGGCGCCCGGGTAGGTGGGCTGCTCGAGCAGCACCCGGTCGCCCGGGCGCAGGAGCGCCCGCGCGACCAGCGCGTGGGCGTGCTGGGCCCCGGCGGTCACCATGACCTCGTCGGGCGAGGTGTGCAGGCCCTGGTCGGACAGGCGCCGGGCGATGCCCTCGCGCAGGGTCGCCAGTCCCAGCACGTCGTAGCCCGTGCCGGCGAGGTGGGCGGCGAGCTCGGCCAGCGCCCGGGCGCCCGCCTCGGCCATCGCGTCCATCGGCGCCCAGGGCGCGGCGTGGGCGAGGTCGATGACCTCGGGGCCGTCGGGACGCCGGCCCGGCACCCAGCCGCCCATGGGGGCGAACGGCGTCACCGGAGCGGACGGGGCGGCCGTCGGTGTGGCGGCGGGGAGTGCGGTCCAGGTGCCCGAACCCCGGCGCCGGTGCAGGTGGCCGGACTCGCGCAGGCGGTCGTACGCCGCGGCCACCGCGCCGCGCTCGACGCCCAGCGCCACGGCCAGCTCGCGCTCGCTGGGCACCCGTGTGCCGACGGCCAGGCGTCCGTCGCCGAGCAGTGTGGTGATCCGCGCGGCCAGCGCGCTGTGCCCCGCCTCGCCCGGCCCGGCGACGTCGCGCCACCCGGCGAGCAGCCGCGCCAGGCCCCCGGCACCCACGTGGTCGTCCATGGCCGGCATTCTGCCACTTCTGCCAATGATCCTGCCACTGCTCGTGAAGTGGCCCTGGCTGGACCAGCCACTGGGGGCCACCGTGGAGGACACACCAGCCACCTCGGACGGAGGAGTCCCGTGATCACCACGATCGTCCTGCTCAGCGCCCTCGTCGTCGGTCTCCTGCTCGTCGTGCGCTACGGCGCCGACTCGCGCGGGACCGGGGATCCGACCGGGCGCGACCCCGCCTGGCCGTCGGCCCCGACCCGCGAGCACACGCCGGCCCGGGACCTCGTCCTCGTCCGCGCCGCGATCGCCCGCTGGACCGCACAGCTCCGCTGCTGGGAGCTCTTCGAGCACTCGCTGCGCCCGTGGGAGGGCGCCCGGCACGACCCTCAGCGCAGCCCGTCGAGGACGGCGGCCGCACCGCGCTGGAGCAGCGACCAGTCGAAGCCCAGCGCGATCACCTGGTAGCCACGGTCGACCATCGCCCGCGCCTGGTCGCGCGTGAACGCGTTGCCGCCCAGCACCGCCGGGCTCTCGCGGATCGCGGCCTCGGCGCGGGCGACGGCCGCCGTCACCTCGGGGTGGTCGAGCTGGCCGGGGTGGCCCGTGCTCACCGCGAGGTCGTGGGTGCCGATCACCGCCACGTCGACGCCCGGGACGCCGACGATCGCGTCGACGTCCGCGATCCCGCGGAGGTCCTCGACGACCACGATCGTGACCACCTCGCCGGCGGCCGCGCCCAGGTACTCCGGCATCGACACGCCGAACCGTGCCGGCGCGTAGAAGGGGCCCCACTGCCGGTCACCCGCCGGCGGGTAGCGGGCGGCCCGCGCGGCGGACTCGGCGTCCTCGCGGGAGCCGACGCCCGGGTGGACGAGCCCGTAGGCGCCGGCGTCGAGCACCGTCTTGGCCAGCCACGGCAGGTTCTCCGGGAGCCGCACCAGCGGGACGGTGCCCGTGCCCGCGGTGGCCGCCACCATCGCGTGGGCCGACTCGACCGAGATCGGCCCGTGCTCCATGTCGATCATCAACCAGTCGAAGCCGGCCCGGGACAGCAGCTGCGTCGCCGCGACGCCCGGGATCGTGACCCCGACGCCGTAGGTGGCCTCGCCGGCCCGCCAGCGCTCCCGCAGTCCCGTCACGGCACCTCCGCGATCTGCACGATCGCCTCGATCTCCACGGCGATGTCGAACGGCAGCTCGGCCACCCCGATCGCCGACCGTGCCCCCCGCCCGGCCGGCCCGAGGACGTCGACCAGCAGCTGCGAGCAGCCGTCGATGACCGCCGGCGCGTGGAGGAAGCCGGGCGCGGTGTTGACCATCCCGCAGAGCTTGACCACGCGCACCACGCGGTCCAGCGAGCCGAGCTGGTCGGCGAGGTTCGCGAGGATCTGCAGCCCGGTCAGCCGGGCGGCCTCGCGGGCCTCGTCGACGTCGAGGTCGGCGCCGACCTTGCCGGTGACCAGCCCGCCGTCGGCGCGCACCGGACCGGTGCCTGACAGGAACAGCAGGTCGCCGACCCGCGCGGCCGCGTCGTACTCCCCGACGGGTCCGAACGGTGCCGGCAGCACGATGCCGAGCTCGTCCAGGCGCCGGGCCACCGTGTCGTCCATGGCGATCCCCCTCGTCGTCCGACCGTGAGGGGATCGTCCCGCGCCTCAGAGCTGCGCGGCAGCCGCCTCGTCGAGCAACCACAGCGTCCGCTCGGTCCCGCGCAGGCCCGCCAGGGGGACGTCGACCTCCGACGCGCCGGCGTGCGCCTGCGCGAGGACCTCGGACTTGCCCTCGCCCGTGGCCACCAGCCACACCTCGCGGGCGTACCGGGCGGCGGGCAGCGTCAGCGTGACGCGGGTCGGCGGCGGCTTGGGGCAGTCGCGCACCCCGACGACGCCGGCGGCGCCCGCGTGCACCGCTGGGGAGTCGGGGAACACCGACAGCACGTGGCCCTCGGGCCCGCAGCCGGCCAGCAGCACGTCGAACGCGGGGATCGTGTCCCCGCCCAGCCGCGCGGCGGCCGACGACAGCAGCTTGGCGTAGGCGTCGGCCGCGAGGTCGGGGTCGCCGCCGCCCGCGTCCTCGGGCGCGTCCGCGGCGGGCATCGGGTGCACGCGGGCCGGGTCGAGGGGCAGCGCGTCGAGCAGGGCCTCCCGCGCCTGGGCGTCGTTGCGCTCGGCGTCGCCCGCGGGGACGAAGCGCTCGTCGCCCCAGAACACCTCGACGGCGGCCCAGTCGACCTCGTCGCGGCGTGCGGACGACACGACCTCGCGCAGCATGTCGATGCCCACGCCGCCGCCGGTGAGCACCACCGAGGCGGTGCCGCGCGCCCGCTGCGCCGCGGCGAGCGCGGTGAGCAGCCGGTCGGCGGCGTCGGCCGCGGTGCTGTCGGTGTCGGGGTGGACGACGACCTCGATCTGGACGGGGGTGCTCACGCGGTCACCTTCCTCGACAAGCGGGTCCGTCCGGTCGGCATGGCCTCGATCGCCTCGGCGAAGATGTCGTCCGGGTCGAGGCGGCGCAGCTCCTCGGCCAGGCACTCCCGCGTGGTGCGCCGCGACAGGGCGACGCGACGGTCCGGCTGGTCGGGCTGGGAGAGCACGGCGCTCTTCGCGTCGAGCCGGCGCAGCTCGACCGCTCCGCCCGGGCGTTCGAGGCGCACCGCGGCGATCTGGCCGCCCTGCCCGCCGGGCACCTCCTCGGCGATCCGCGTGACCGGGCAGTTCAGCCGCGACGCCAGCCAGCCCGTGAGCAGGTCCGCCGACGCCGAATCCGCGGCACCCGCCACCGACGCCCGGGTCACCGACTCGTGGGGCGGCTGGTCGAGGGCCGCGGTGAGCAGCGCGCGCCAGCTGGTGATGCGGCTCCACGCGAGGTCGGTGTCGCCGGGGTGGTAGCGCTGACGCAGCTTGCCCAGCGCCTTCGACGGCGACTTCGAGGACGACACGTCGGTGATCCGCCGCCCCGCGACGTGGCCCACCGGGTCGTCCGCCGGCGACGACGGCGCCTCGCCCGGCCACCACGCGACGATCGGGGCGTCGGGCAGCAGCAACGGCACCACGATGGAGCCGCCCTGGTCGGCCAGCGGCCCGTACATGCGCAGCACGATGACCTCGCTGGCGCCCGCGTCCCCGCCGATGCGGATCTGGGCGTCCAGCCGCGACGCCGCCCGTCGGATCCCGCGGGCCAGCACGAGCACGCGGCACGGGTGCTCGCGGCTCGCGTCGTTGGCGGCCTGGATCGCGGCCTCGGCCTCGGGGCCGTCCTCGGTGATGATCAGCAGGGTCAGCACCCGGCCGAGCGCCACCGCGCCCGCGCTCTCGCGCAGGTCGACCATCGTGCGGTTGACCGCCGACGTGTCGGTCGACGGCAGGTCGACGATCACGTGTCCCCCTCCGGGTTCATGGGCGCCGCCAGACGCGTCCGGTGCGCTCGAGCAGGACGTCGGCCGAGGGCGGACCCCAGGTGCCGGCGGGGTAACTGTCCGGCGAGCCCTCGCGGTGCCACTTCTCGATCACCGGGTCGAGGATGCGCCAGGACAGCTCGACCTCGGTGTTGGTGGGGAAGAGCGACGGCTCGCCCAGCAGGACGTCGAGCAGCAGGCGCTCGTAGGCCTCGGGGGAGGCCTCGGTGAACGCCGTGCCGTAGCCGAAGTCCATCGTGACGTCGCGGACCTCCATGCCCGAGCCCGGCACCTTCGACCCGAACCGCAGCGTGACGCCCTCGTCGGGCTGCACGCGCACGACCAGGGCGTTCTGGCCCAGCTCCTCGGTCATCGTCTGGTCGAACGGCAGGTGCGGCGCCCGCTTGAACACGACGGCGATCTCGGTGACGCGCCGGCCGAGACGCTTGCCGGTGCGCAGGTAGAACGGGACGCCGGCCCAGCGGCGGGTGTTCACCTCGCAGGTGATCGCCGCGTAGGTCTCGGTGACGGAGTCGGTGGGGAAGCCCTCCTCCTGCTGCAGGCCCTTCACCTCGGTCGAGCCCTGCCACCCCCCGGCGTACTGCCCGCGCGCGGTGGTCTCGTCCAGCGGCTCGGCCAGCTTGACCGCCGACAGGACCTTGATCTTCTCCTCGCGCAGGTCGTCGGGGGAGAAGGAGACCGGCTCCTCCATCGCCGTCAGCGCGAGGAGCTGCAGCAGGTGGTTCTGGATGACGTCGCGCGCCGCGCCGATGCCGTCGTAGTAGCCCGCGCGGCCCCCGACGCCGATGTCCTCGGCCATCGTGATCTGCACGTGGTCGACGTGGTGGGCGTTCCAGATCGGCTCGAACAGCTCGTTGGCGAACCGCAGTGCGAGCAGGTTCTGGACGGTCTCCTTGCCGAGGTAGTGGTCGATCCGGAAGACCGAGTCCTCGGGGAAGACGTCGTTGACGATCCCGTTGAGCTCCTGCGCCGAGTGCAGGTCGTGGCCGAACGGCTTCTCGATCACCACGCGGCGCCACACCTCGCCCTCGTCGTCGGCGAGACCCGAGCGCGAGAGCTGCTTGCACACGGTCGGGAACGCCGACGGCGGGATCGACAGGTAGAACGCGTGGTTGCCGCCCGTCCCGCGCTCGGCGTCGAGCTCGGCGATGCACGCGGCGAGCCGGTCGAACGACTCGTCGTCGTCGAACGTGCCCTGCACGAAGCGCAGGCCCTCCGAGAGCCGTTCCCACACCTCCTGGCGGAACGGGGTGCGCGAGTGCGACCGCACCGCGTCGTGGACGACCTCGGCGAAGTCCTGGTCCTCCCAGTCGCGCCGGGCGAACCCGACCAGCGCGAAGCCGGGCGGGAGCAGGCCGCGGTTGGCCAGGTCGTAGATCGCCGGCATGAGCTTCTTGCGCGCCAGGTCGCCGGTGACCCCGAAGAGCACCAGGCCGGACGGTCCCGCGATGCGCGGCAGTCGCTTGTCGCGGGCGTCGCGCAGCGGGTTGACCCAGTCGTCGTGCGCCTGGGCGTGCCCCGCGGTGCCCGACCGTCGGCTCACCGGCCCACCTCCCGGACGGCGTTGGCCAGCGCCACCAGGCCGGCCGCACGGTCGGCGAGGTGCAGGCGCAGGACGGGACGGGCGGTGCCGCCGTTCTTCGGCGCCGCGAGCACGCCGGCGTCGCCGCGGGCCTGCGCGTGCTCGAGGGTGCCGAACGAGAACGGCTGGCCCGGGATCGCGAGGTCGTCGGCGACCGAACCCGTGACCTGCAGGAACGCGCCGTTCTGGTGCCCGCCCTTGTGGTACTGGCCCGTGGAGTGCAGGAAGCGCGGGCCCCAGCCGAAGGTGGTCTGGATGCCCGTGATCGACGCGAGCTCCGGGCGCAGGGTCGCGAACGAGGCGTCGTCGAGACGGTCCAGGTAGGCCTGGATCGCGAGGTAGCCGGCGTCCGGCGTCGCGTCGACCAGCGCCTGCAGCGCCGCGCCGAGCGTCGCCGGGCTGCCCAGCCACGACGCGTCGCCGGCGACGCGCACCTCGACGGGGCCGTCGGTGAGCACCGCCTCGTCGCCCTCGGCCGAGCCGCTGCTCCCGCCCGAGCCGACCTCGGTCAGCAGGTCGCGCGTGGCCTGCTTGGCCGACTCGACGTCGGGCTGGTCGAACGGGTTGATGCCCAGCAGCCGTCCGGCCAGCGCGACCGCGGTCTCCCAGAGCAGGAACTGCCCGCCGAGGCTGCCCGTGACCGACATCCGCGCGCCGCCCGCGGCGGGGCCGATGGCGATCGGCGTGGCGTCGGGGCCGGCGTCGGCGAAGCCGGGGGCCTCCGCGTTCTCGACGACCACGGGCAGCAGGCCGGTGCCCTGCTTGCCGGTGGACTCGGCGATGAGCTGCTCGGCCCAGTTGCCGAAGCCGATCAGGCCGGACCCGGTGTCGGCGAGCACGACCTTCTCGGCGCCGGCGGCGTGCGCCGCCGCCATCGCCGCGGCCAACACGATCGCCGGGTTGTCGCCCGAGTCCTGCGCGAGCGCCGGGGCCGCCTCGGCGGCCTCGTCGAGCAGCGCCCCCACGTCGACGCCGGTGAGCGCCGAGGGCACGAGGCCGAACGCGGTCAGCGCGGAGTAGCGCCCGCCGACGCCCGGGTCGGCCTCGACGAGGCGCCGGAAGCCCTGGTCGCGGGCGAGGTCGCCGAGCCCGGTGCCCGGGTCGGTCACCGCCACCATGCGGGAGTCCGCGTCGATCCCGTTGGCCTCGAAGACCTGCGCGAAGATCCGGCGCTGGCTGTCGGTCTCGACGGTGCCGCCGGACTTCGACGACACGACGAGCACGGTGCGGGACAGGTCGCCGGCCAGCGCGTCGGACACCTGGCCCGGGTCGGTGGTGTCGAGCACGACGAGCGGGAACTCGCCACCGACCTCGCCGCCCGAGCGCGTCGCGCAGATGACCTCCGGCGCCAGCGACGATCCGCCCATGCCCGCGAGCACGACGCGGTCGACGCCGTCGTCGTGCAGCTCGCGGCGCAGGGCGGTCAGCTCGTCGACCAGCGGCCGCGAGGTCTCGTGCAGCGTCGTCCAGGCGAGGCGCTTCGACGCCTCGGGCTCGGCGTCGGGGCCCCAGAGCGTGGCGTCACCGGCCGCGAGCTTCGAGGCCGCCTGGTCGCCGACCAGCTTCTCGACCAGCGACGCCGCGGCGTCGGCGAGCCCCTGGTCGGTGATCTCGACCGAAAGCGTGCTCACGACTGCTCCGGGCTGCGCTGGGCGAGCTGGGCGGAGACGGTCTCGGTGAGCTCGCCCCACGAGTCGTCGAACTTCTGCACGCCCTCGTTCTCCAGGGTCAGGAAGACGTCGTCGATGTCGACGCCGACGTGGGCGAGGCCGGCGAAGACCTCGCGGGCGGCGCCCTCGGTGCCCGACACGGCGTCGCCGTGCAGCTCGCCGTGGTCGGCGAACGCCTTCAGCGTGGCCTCGGGCATCGTGTTGACGGTGTTCGGCGCGACCAGCTCGGTGACGTAGAGCGTGTCCGGGTAGGCCTTGTTCTTGACGCCGGTCGAGGCCCACAGCGGGCGCTGGACCTTGGCGCCGGCGCCCTTGAGCGCCGCCCAGCGCTCGGTGCTGAACACCTCGAGGAACGCCGCGTAGGCCAGGCGGGCGTTGGCGATCGCCGCGGTGCCGCGCAGGTTCAGGGCCGCGTCGGAGCCGAGGGCGTCGAGGCGCTTGTCGACCTCGGAGTCGACGCGCGAGACGAAGAACGAGGCGACCGAGGCCATCGCGCCGAGGTCGTGGCCGTTGGCCCGCGCCTGCTCCATGCCGGCGAGGTAGGCGTCCATCACCTGGCGGTAGCGCTCGACGGAGAAGATCAGCGTGACGTTGACGCTGATGCCCTCGGCGAGCGTGCGGGTGATCGCCGGGATGCCCTCGAGGGTCGCGGGAATCTTGATCATCAGGTTGGGGCGGTCGACGGTCTTCCAGAGATCGGCGGCCTCGGCCACGGTGCCCTCGGTGTCGTGGGCCTTGCCCGGGTCGACCTCGAGCGAGACGCGGCCGTCGACGCCGCCGGTGCGCTGCCACACGTTGCGGAAGACGTCGCAGGCGCGGCGGACGTCCTCGGTGGTGAGCTCGCGGATCGCGTCCTCGACCGACGCGCCTCGGGCGGCGAACCCGTCGAGGTACTCGGCGTAGTGGTCGGCGTCGGCGAACGCGCTCGCGAAGATCGTCGGGTTGCTGGTGATGCCGACGACCTCGGACTCCTCGATCAGCGAGGCGAGGTTGCCGGTCTCGATGCGCTCGCGCGACAGGTCGTCGAGCCAGATGGAGACGCCGGCCGCGGAGAGGTCGGCGAGGGGGGTGCTGCTGGCCATGGGGTGTGTCCTCCTCGAGTACGCGGGGTCGGGCTCAGGAACGCTCGTCGCGCTCGGCGGCGCGGTTGAGCGTCCGGCGCCCGGCCTCGACCACGTGCTCGGTGGTGAAGCCGAACTGCTGGAACAGGGTCTTGTAGTCGGCGCTGGCGCCGAAGTGCTCGATCGAGACGCACTCGCCGTCGTCGCCGACGAACTTGTGCCACGTCAGCGCGACCGCGGCCTCGACGGACACGCGCGCCTTGACCTCCGGCGGGATGACGTGACGGGTGTAGGAGCGGTCCTGCGCCTCGAACCACTCGACGCAGGGCATGCTCACGACACGGGTGGGGACGCCCTCGTCCTCGAAGACCTTGCGGGCCTCCACCGCGAGCTGCACCTCGGAGCCGGTCGCGATGAGCACGAGCCGCGGCTGCCCGCCCGACGCGTCCTGGAGGATGTAGCCACCACGGCCGACGCCGTCGGTGTCGGTGCCCTCGAGGATCGGCAGGTTCTGGCGGGTGAGCGCCAGGCCGGCCGGGCCGGTCGGGTTGTCGAGCACGTGGCGCACGGCCGCGGCGGTCTCGTTGGCGTCGGCCGGGCGGACGATCGACAGGCCCGGCACGGCGCGCAGTGCAGCCAGCTGCTCGATCGGCTGGTGGGTGGGCCCGTCCTCGCCGAGGCCGATCGAGTCGTGGGTCCAGATGTAGGTCGTCGGCAGCTTCATCAGCGCCGCGAGCCGGACCGCGGGGCGCATGTAGTCCGAGAAGATCAGGAACGTGCCGCCGTAGACCCGCGTGCCGCCGTGCAGCGCGATCCCGTTGAGGATCGAGCCCATCGCGTGCTCGCGGACCCCGAAGTGCAGGGTGCGGCCGTACGGGCTCATCCGGCCCCACATGTTCGTGGAGACCGTCGACGGCCCGAACGAGTCGGCGCTCTTGATCGTCGTGTTGTTGCTCTCCGCGAGGTCGGCCGAGCCGCCCCAGAGCTCGGGGAGCGCGGGCCCGATCTCGCCGAGAATCTTCTGCAGTGCCTTGCGGGTGGCGACCGGGTCGCCGCCGGGCTCCCAGGTCGGCAGCGCGTCGTGCCACCCGGCGGGCAGCTCGCGGCGCGCCATGCGCTCGAGCAGCGCCCGGCGCTCGGGGTTCTGCTCCGCCCAGTCGGCGAACTGCTTGTCCCACGCCTCGTGCTCGGCCTTGCCCCGCTGCCCGACGGCGCGGGTGTGCTCCAGGACGTCCTGGTCGATGTGGAAGCGCTGGTCGGGGTCGAAGCCGAGGATCTCCTTGGTGGCCCGGACCTCGTCCTCGCCCAGCGCGGCGCCGTGCGCGGTGCCGCTGTTCATCTTGTTCGGCGCCGGATAGCCGATCACCGTGCGCAGCGCGATGAAGCTGGGGCGGTCGGTCTCGGCCTTCGCGTTGGCCAGCGCCTCGCGGATGCCGACGACGTTCTCGCCGCCGCGCACCACCTCGGTGTGCCAGCCGTACGCCGCGTACCGCCCGACCACGTCCTCGTCGAGGGCGATCGAGGTGTCGTCCTCGATCGAGATGTGGTTGTCGTCGTAGATGACGACCAGGTTGCCGAGCTGCTGGCGCCCGGCGATCGAGCTGGCCTCGGCGGAGACGCCCTCCTCGATGTCGCCGTCGGAGGCGATGACGAAGACGTGGTGGTCGAACGGGCTCTCGCCCTGCGGCGCGTCGGGGTCGAACAGGCCGCGCTCGCGGCGGGCGGCCATCGCCATGCCCACCGCGGAGGCCAGGCCCTGGCCCAGCGGCCCGGTGGTGATCTCGACGCCGGGGGTGTGGCTGTACTCCGGGTGGCCCGGCGTCGCCGAGTCCCACGTCCGCAGCTCCTGCAGGTCACGCATCTCGAGGCCGTAGCCGGCGAGGAAGAGCTGCAGGTAGAGCGTCAGGCTCGTGTGCCCGCAGGACAGCACGAAGCGGTCGCGCCCCTGCCAGTGCGGGTCGGACGGGTCGTGGCGCATCGTGTGCTGGAAGAGCTCGTAGGCCACCGGGGCGAGCGACATCGCCGTCCCCGGATGGCCGCTGCCGACCTTCTGCACGGCGTCGGCGGCCAGCACGCGGATGGTGTCGACGGCCTTCTGGTCGAGATCCGACCAGTCGTCCGGCCGGTGCGGCGTGGTCAGCGCCTCGATCTCGTCGGGGTCCTCACTCGCGGGCTGCGTGCTGCTCACATCGGTCGCGGTCACGAACCGTGCCTTCCTGCGTGTGTCGGGAGCCGCGGTGCGCCAGTGCTCCGGCCACGGCTCGTCGGTTCTCAGCCCGGGTCCCGGCGTCAACGGCGTCGTCTTCCCGGCCCGGGTGATGGTCCCACGGGATCGATTCGGGTCCACCACCGCGCGGCTCGGGCGGAGACTCCTGTCCGGGCGACGACATCGGGGCGGACCAGGCTCGATCCTGCGTCATCGCACGTCCCGACGGATACCCTCGCCGCCCCTCCGGGACACCGCCCACCTATGATCGCCGGGTCGTTCGGCGGCCCGCCCACCACCCGACCCGGGGCCGTCACCGGACCGTGACGTGGTGGACACCGCACCGGCCCGGGGAGGCCCCCGCGAGCGGTCGGCGCCGCGGGGGTGCAGACTCGTCGACGACAGCGTGTAGGAGATTCGCGCGCGACCGAAGCAGTCTCTTTCGAGCAGCGAGGTGCCACCGAGTGAGCACGGCGGTCGGCCCGGTCTCCGCGAGGCGGCGGAGCGGCTTCCTCGCCACCGCGCGGGCCTACCTGGCGCTGACCAAGGCCCGGATCATCGAGCAGCTGCTCGTGGTCACGGTGCCGGCGATGATGCTCGCGCAGCGCTCGGTCCCGTCGCTGTGGCTCGTCCTCGCGGTCCTCGTCGGCGGCGCCGGCGCGGCGGCCAGCGCCCACGCGCTGAACTGCGTCGTCGACGCCGACATCGACGCCAAGATGGCCCGCACCCGCAAGCGGCCCCTGGCCCGCGACGCGGTCCCGCGCTCGCACGCGCTGGTGTTCGGCCTGGTGCTCGGCGCCGTCTCCGCGGTGTGGCTCGGGCTCACCGCCAACTGGGTCGCCGCGGGCCTCGCCGTCGCCGCCATCGCCTTCTACATCCTCGTCTACACGCTGCTGCTCAAGCGCCGGACCTCCCAGAACATCGTCTGGGGCGGGGCCGCGGGCTGCATGCCCGTGGTGATCGGCTGGGCGGCGGTGACGGGCACCGTGCAGTGGCCGGCGCTCGTGCTGTTCGCGATCATCTTCTTCTGGACGCCGCCGCACTTCTGGGCGCTGGCGATGCGCTACCGCGACGACTACGCCGCCGCGGGCATCCCGATGCTCCCGGTCGTCGCCTCGCCCCGGCGCGTCAGCCGCCAGATCGTCGCCTACTCCTGGGCGATGGTGGCGTGGTCGGCGCTGCTGGTGCCCGCGACCTCGTGGATCTACCTCGGCGCGGCGGCGCTCGGCGGCGTCTGGTTCCTCGTGGCGGCGCACCGCCTGGACGCCGCCGTGCGGCGCGACGAGGTCGTGCAGTCGATGCGGCTGTTCCACCTCTCGAACACCTACCTCACGGGCCTCTTCGTGGCCGTGGCCGTCGACTCGGCCCTCGGCTGGCCGGTCTTCGGCTGGCCCTTCTAGGGAACTGCGCCGCGAGGGGCACGTTCGGCAGGCGCCGGACCCTCTCGATCATGCGCGAGGTGCCCCTCGCGCTGTGGTGGGAACCGATGGCGCGCGCCGTCCCTCCAACACGGTGTGGACACCTCGGAACCTTTCCGGACACGCGACGCGGTGGCGGCGGGCGTCCCGACGCGAGGACAGCTCGCCGGGCCCGGCTTCCACGCTCTGTACCGCGGGGCGCACGTCGCGGCGTCGGTCGGCGACGACCAGCGCCGCGGCGAGGGCGTTGGTCGTGACGGCGAGCACCGCCGTGGCGACCACGCCGAGCACCACGCCGAAGACCAGCGCGTTGCGCGGCGGCACGGTCCGCTGGGCCAGCGGGCGGCGCGAGGTGCGGTGCATGACCACGTCGATGTCGCGGTCGTAGTAGCAGTTCAGGGCGTTGGCGGACCCGGCCGCCAGCGACCCGCCGACGAGCGTGGCGAGCACCAGCCCGAGCGAGGGCATGCCCTGCGCCGCCAGCACCATCGTCGGCACCGTCGTCACGAGCAG
>CADCTH010000368.1 GCA_902805495.1 uncultured Actinomycetospora sp. | reverse complement strand
CGCTCGAAGCGCCGCGCCGCCTCACTGGGCAGGCGGTGGCGACGGGCTGCGCGGGCCACCGACGGCGCGTCCCCGGCGGCCGCCTCGAGCAGCCCGTCGCCGGTGGTCGCGGCGACCTCGGTGCTCGCGCCGCCCATGATCCCGGCCATGCCGATCGGCCCCGAGTCGTCGGTGACGACGACGTCGTCGGGGTCGAGCACCGGCTCGGCGTCGTCGAGCGTCGTGATCTTCTCGTCAGCGCGGTCCCGGCGGACCACGACCTCGCCGCGCACCGCGCTCGCGTCGTAGGCGTGCATCGGCTGGCCCAGCTCGAGCATCACGTAGTTGGTGACGTCGACGGCCAGCGAGATCGGGCGGACCCCGCACAGCAGCAGCCGTCGGCGCATCCACCAGGGCGTGGGCGCCGCGGGGTCGAGGTCGGTGACGCGGCGGGCGACGAAGCGCCGGCACTGCGCGTCCGGCTCGAGCCGCACCGGCCACGCGTCCCCGTCCGGCGCGGGCAGGTCGTTGCCGAGCAGCGCGGGGTCGCCGTGGACCGCGTCGAGGGCGCAGGCCAGCTCGCGGGCCAGGCCGCGCACCGAGAGGCAGTAACCGCGGTCGGGGGTGACGGCCATGTCGAGCACCGCGTCGTCGAGGCCCAGCAGCTCCGCGGCGTCGTCGCCGGGGTCGGCGGTGCCCGGCGGCAGCACGAGGATGCCGCTGTGGTCGTCACCGAGGCCGAGCTCGTCGAGCGCGCAGATCATGCCGTCGGAGACGTGGCCGTAGGTCGTGCGCGCCGCGATGGTGAAGTCACCGGGCAGCACGGCGCCGGGCAGCGCGACGACGACGAGGTCGCCGTCGACGAAGTTCGTGGCGCCGCAGACGATGCCGCGGGAGCCGGCGTGCTCCCCGTCGGTGTCGTTGTGCTCCTCGCCCACCTCCACGGTCGAGCTCCGCTGCGCTTCGTCTCCCACGTCGACCCGGCAGTACCGGATCGGCTTCTTGAACTCGGTGAGCTCCTCGATCGACCGCACCCGGCCGACCACGAGCGGGCCGACCGAGACCGGGATGGGGGCGACGTCCTCCACCTCGAGCCCGACCCGGATCAGGGCGTCGCCGACCGCCTCGGGCGACGGGACGTCGCCGGGGGGCAGGTCGACGTGCTGGAGGAGCCACGAGACGGGGACGCGCACGACTTCGGACCTTCCTGGTGGGTGACCGGCGGGGAGACCGGGGTCAGGGCTCGACGGCGAACGCCGACGTGAACCGCACGTCGCCCTCGACCATGTCGCGCATGTCGGGCAGCCCGTTGCGGAACTGCAGCGTGCGCTCCAGGCCCATGCCGAAGGCGAACCCGGAGTAGCGCTCCGCGTCGACCCCGCACGCCCGCAGGACGTTCGGGTCGACCATGCCGCAGCCGCCCCACTCGACCCAGCCGGCGCCGCCGCGCTTCTCCGGGAACCAGACGTCGACCTCGGCCGACGGCTCGGTGAAGGGGAAGTACGACGGCCGCAGCCGCGTCACCGACCCGCGCCCGAACATCGCCTGGGCGAAGGCGTCGAGGGTGCCCTTGAGGTGGGCCATCGTGATGCCCTCGTCGACGGCCAGGCCCTCGACCTGGTGGAACACCGGGGTGTGGGTGGCGTCGAGCTCGTCGGTGCGGAACGTGCGGCCCGGGCAGACGACGTACACCGGCAGGTCGCGCTCGAGCAGCGTGCGGATCTGCACCGGCGAGGTGTGGGTGCGCAGCACCTGGCGCGCGGCGGGCGGCTCGACGTGGAAGGTGTCCTGCATCGTGCGCGCCGGGTGGTCGGGCAGGAAGTTCAGGGCGTCGAAGTTGAGCCACTCCGACTCGACCTCCGGGCCCTCGGCCACCTCGTAGCCCATGCCGACGAAGATGTCGGCGACCCGCTCGGAGATCTGGGTCAGCGGGTGGCGGCTCCCCCGCGCGTGCCGGTCGCCGGGCAGCGTGACGTCGACGGCCTCCTCGGCCAGCACGCGCTCGTCGCGCTCGGCGGAGAGCACCGCGAGGCGCTCGTCGTACGCCGTCTGGATGGCGACGCGGACCTCGTTGACCCGCTTCCCCGACTCCGAGCGCGCCTGCGGGGGCAGTGCCCCGATCTCGCGGCGCGCGGTGAGCACCGGCGAGCGGTCGCCGAGGTGCGCGGGCTTGAGCGCCGTCAGCGCCTCCAGCGTCGTCGCGCCGCCGAGCGCGGCGATCGCGTCGGCGCGCGCGGCGTCGAGCGTCTCGGGGTCGAGCGCCGCGACCTGCTTGGGGTCGTAGAGGTCGTTGGTGCCGGACATCCGGTGGTCTCGCTCCTGGTCCTCGGGGTGCCGTCCGATGGTATCGGAGCAGGTCGAGGCCGTTCCGCTACCGGTGGTGGGCGCGGGCCGACGCGTAGAGGCACACCGCCGCGGCGGTGGCCAGGTTGAGGCTCTCGGCGCGCCCGTGGATCGGGACGCGGACGCGGTGGTCGGCCGCCGCGGCGGTGCGGTCGTCGAGGCCGTGGGCCTCGCTGCCGAACAGCCACGCCGTGGGGGCGCCCAGCAGCGCGTCGGCGCCGGCGTCGAGGACGGTGTCGCCGCGCCCGTCGGCGGCCAGCAGGGTCAGGCCGCGGGCGCGCAGGGCGTCGAGCACGGCGTCGACGTCGCGCTCCGCGGCCACGGGGACGTGGAAGAGGCTGCCCATGCTGGCGCGCACGCACTTGGGGTTGTGCGGGTCCACCGCGTTCCCGGCGACGACGACGGCGTCGGCGCCGGCGGCGTCGCTGGTGCGGATGACGGTGCCGGCGTTGCCGGGGTCGGCGACGCCGACGAGCACCGTGACCAGGCGCGGGGCGGCGGGCAGGGCGGTGTCGAGGTCGACCGTGACCGTGGTGCACACGGCGGCGACGCCCTGCGGGGTGACGGTGTCCGACAGTCGCGCGGCGGCCCGGTCGGTGACCCGCGCGACGCGGATCCCGGCGGCGTCGGCGCGGCGCTCGAGGTCGGGGTGGCGGTCGGCGACCGCGTCGGTGAGGAAGAGGTCGTGCACGCGGCCGGGGCCCTCGTCGGCCCACGCCAGCGCGTCGTGCACGGGACGGACGCCCTCGACGAGGAAACGCCCGGCCTCGACGCGCGCCGCGCGCCGCAGCAGCTTTCGGGCTGCGGCGACGCGCGGCGTGCGTTCGGTGAGGAGCTCGGTCAGGCGGCGTCCTCGTTGGACGCGCCCTTGTCGGACGGCACGGCCGCCCGGGCGACCTCGACCAGCGCGGTGAACGCGGCCGGGTCGGAGACGGCGATCTCCGCGAGGTTCTTGCGGTCGACCTCGACGCCCGCGAGCTTGAGGCCCTGCATGAACCGGTTGTAGGTCATGTCGTTGGACCGCGCCGCGGCGTTGATGCGGGTGATCCAGAGCTGCCGGAAGTCGCCCTTGCGCTGCTTGCGGTCGCGGTAGGCGTAGGTCAGCGAGTGGAGCGTCTGCTCCTTGGCCTTGCGGTAGAGCCGGGAGCGCTGACCGCGGTAGCCGCTGGCCATCTCCAGGGTGGTGCGACGCTTCTTCTGCGCGTTGACCGCGCGCTTCACGCGTGCCACGTGGTCCTGCCTTCGATCAGATCAGGGAGCGGAAGGGAATCCGTCCGGGGTGGTTCGGCGAGGCGAGAGGTGCTTCAGCCGAGCAGGCGGCGGATCCGCTGCGAGTCCTGCGGCGCGACCTCGGTGTTGCCCGAGAGGGCGCGCGTCTTGTGGCTGGACTTCTTCTCCAGCAGGTGCCGCTTGCCGGCCTTCTCGCGCAGCAGCTTGCCGGTCCCGGTCACCTTGATGCGCTTCTTGGTGCCGCTGTGGCTCTTGTGCTTCGGCATGTCCTGTCCTTGCTCCTCGTGCGGCCCGGTCGTGCTCCGGAGTTCATGGTCGAGCTCCGCTGCGCTCCGTCTCCCGCCGGGGTGGTCGACGTCCGTCCCGATCCCCGCGAGGGGAACGCTACGGGCGCCCGGGGGCCCGGCCGCGCCCCCGGGGGTGCGGCCGGTCGTGCTCGTCGTGCTGTCCGGTGCTCAGCTCGCCGGCTCGGGAGCCGGCTCGGCCGCCTGCTCCTGGTTGGCGCGCGGGGCCTTCTGGGGCTTCTTGTTCGGCGCCAGGACCATGGTCATGTTGCGGCCGTCCTGCTTCGGCGTGGCCTCGACGTAGCCGAGCTCACCGACGTCCTCCGCGAGGCGCTGCAGGAGGCGGAACCCCAGCTCCGGGCGCGACTGCTCGCGACCACGGAACATGATCGTGACCTTGACCTTGTGACCCTGACCGAGGAAGCGGGTGACGTGACCCTTCTTCGTCTCGTAGTCGTGCGGGTCGATCTTCGGCCGGAGCTTCTGCTCCTTGATCACGGTCTGCTGCTGGTTGCGCCGCGACTCGCGGGCCTTCTGCGCGCTCTCGTACTTGAACTTGCCGTAGTCCATGAGCTTGCAGACCGGCGGGCGGGCCTGGGCGGCCACCTCGACCAGGTCGAGATCGGCCTCCCGGGCCAGGCGCAGGGCGTCCTCGATGCGGACGATCCCCACCTGCTCCCCGTTGGGGCCGACCAGTCGCACCTCGGGAACGCGGATGCGCTCGTTGATGCGGGTCTCTGCGCTGATGAGTTCTCCTCGGGTCCGTGACGGTGTCGCCGCGACCGCGGCACGGAGTCACTCCCGACGAACGTCGGGCCCCGCGCCACGTTCTTGTGGCTGTCGGGGCCCGCGGTCGACCGATCCGGCACGCCCCTTGGAGGTGCGCCTCGACCACCGACCACGAGGGCCGGCGGCGGACCGGAACCCGACCACCTGAGCGGCGGCCGGGTGGGAGCGGGGCTCCACTTGCCGCTCGAGGGGCGTGTGGCACCCGACGAGCTGGTCGCTCGCCGTCCACGCTACCACTGCCCCCACGTCGGGTGACCGGCCCCACGCGTCGGCCCTCCTCATGCCGGGCGCAGGAGCTGGGCGACAGCCACCTCGGTCAGCCATTCCCGGTGACGCTCGGCGGACCAGCCCATCTCGACGACGAGCAGGTGGTGCATCTCCGGACTGGCCAGCGCGGCGTAGCGCTCGCCGGCCTCCTGCGCGGTCATCCCGGACGGGAGCGCCCCGGCGAGCAGGTGCCCGGCCAGGCGGACGATCTCGTCCACCCGCCGTTCCAGGAGCCGCCGGCGCAGGTCGACGGCGAACTCCTCGCGGTCCGCCGCGCCCCGGATCACCGCGTGGACCGGACTGGTCCGCGCCAGCGTGCGGCAGCTCGCCGCCACCCACCCCCGCAGCCGCTCGGCGGCCGTGGGCAGCTCCCGGACCTCGTGGACCCACTGCTGGTGCAGCATCACCGCCCCGTCCGGCCCGGTGATCGCCGCCTCGATGACGCCCTCGAGCAGGCCCCGCTTGCCCCGCAGCGAGGTGTAGATCGTCTCCGGCGAGACCCCGGCCTCCTCGGCCACGGCCGTGACCGTCGTGCGCGCGTAGCCGTGCTGCACGAACAGGCGCGTCGCGGCCTCGACGGCGCGCCGTCGCGTGGCCTCCACCTGCTCGGCGCGCACGGGCGAGCGGTACGGGCGTCGCGACCCCTTGACGTCGCCGGCCATTCGGGAACAGTATCACTCAGGTCAGTACAGTACGTCTGTACCCGATTTTGCGGGAGTCGCCGTGTCGTCCCAGGTGCTCGTCCCCGGCGGCGGCCGCCGCCCGGCCCCGACCCTCGCGATGAAGGTCGAGCCGGACGCCGCGGCCTTCGCGGTCTTCGAGTCGGAGCTCGCCCCGGGCGCGCCGGGGCCGGCGCCGCACCGCCACCTCGCCGACGACGAGGCCTTCTACGTCCTCGACGGCTCGGTGGCGTTCCTGCTCGACGGCGAGGTCACCACCTGCGGGCCGGGTTCCTGCGTCCTCGTGCCGCGCGGGGCGGCGCACGGGTTCTCCAACCCCTCGACGTAGCCTGCGCGCGTCCTGGTGGTCACCACCCCCGGCGCCACCCGGCTGGTCGAGGGCCTGCACGCCCTACGGCGCCGGGGTGCGGGGCCCGAGGAGATCGCCGAGCTCTACCGCCGCCACGACACCGAGCTCGTCACCACGCCGTCGGGGAGCGCGCGGTGACCGAGCGGTCCGGCGAGCGCCCCTAGCCGGCCTTGGCCCGGCTGCGGCGCGCCGGCGCCGCCGCCGGCTCGACGAGGCGGGCGAGGAACGCGCCGGTGTAGCTGTCGGGCGAGGCCGCGACCTGCTCCGGCGTCCCCTGAGCGACCACCGTGCCGCCGCCGGACCCGCCCTCGGGCCCCATGTCGACGACCCAGTCGGACACCTTGATGACGTCGAGGTTGTGCTCGATGACCAGCACGGTGTTGCCCTTGTCGACCAGGCCGTTGATGACGCCGAGGAGCTTGCGGATGTCCTCGAAGTGCAGGCCCGTCGTCGGCTCGTCGAGGATGTAGATCGTCCGGCCCATCGAGCGCTTCTGCAGCTCCGAGGCCAGCTTGACGCGCTGGGCCTCGCCGCCCGACAGCGTCGGCGCGGGCTGGCCGAGGCGCACGTAGCCCAGGCCGACATCGACGAGCGTCTGCAGGTGACGGCGGATCGCGGGGACCGCCTCGAAGAATTCGGCGGCCTCCTCGATCGGCAGGT
>CADCTH010000367.1 GCA_902805495.1 uncultured Actinomycetospora sp. | reverse complement strand
GCCCCGAGGCGGCCACCAGCACCGCCAGCGCGCCCACCGCCAGCGCGGACCGCGCGCCGGGGGTCCGCAGCTCCGCGAGCAGGGCACGTGGGGACCGCACCCCACCATCATCGACCCGCCGTGACCCGGCCGCGCGGCCCCCGGCCGGTGAGTCGCGTCCACCACGGCGAGCGGCGTCGTCGGCCCCCGGCGCGCCGGGTTCCTGCAACACTGGGCACCGTGAGCGACGGGCTGTGCGAGGCGACGGAGGACGCGTCCCGGCCCCATCCGTGGGCCGCGGTGCCCGCCACCGCGCGCGAGCGGCTGGAGGCCGTCGTCCTCGACGCGGGCGACGAGATCATCAAGACGGTGCGCGCCGAGGTCGCCGAGTACGCGCTGTCGATGGACGGCGAGTTCGGCCGGCGCCTGCGCCTGGGCGTGTCGGTGGCCCTCGACCAGTTCCTCGACCTGCTGGGCACCGACGCGGCGCTGCCCGACACCCGGGTCTACTTCGAGCTCGGCCGGGTCGAGCACCGCCACGGCCGGACGATGGACGCGCTGCAGAGCGCCTACCGCATCGGCTCACGGGTGCTCTGGCGGCGCATCGCGGCCTCCGGCGACGACCACGGCCTCGAGCCCGACGCGATCTTCCGGCTCGCCGAGGCCCTCTTCGCCTACATCGAGCAGCTCGCCGCCGCGTCGGTGTCGGGCTACGCCTACGAGCAGTCGCTGGCCGCGGGCTCGCGCCAGGCCCGCCAGCACGCGCTGGTCGAGCGCCTGTGCCGGGCACCGGCGCCGGAGGCCTCGGAGTTCGAGGCGCTGGCCCGGGAGGCGGGCTGGCCGGTGCCGCGCTCGGTGGCCGCGCTCGTGCTGGCCGAGGAGTCGCTGGGCACCGTGTGCCGGCGCCTGCCCCCGGACGTCGCGGCGTCGGTGGTCGACCGCGTCGGCGTCCTGTTCGTGCCCGATCCCGACGGCCCGGGACGGCTCGACGCGGTCGCCGACGCGCTGCGCGGCACGAGCGGGCTGCTGGGCCCCACCGTCGGCCCCGAGCAGGTCACGCGCACCGTCACCCGCGCGCGGGCGGCGTGGGCGCTGCACCTCGAGGGCGACCTGCCCGGCGAGGGCCTCGTGCGCAGCGAGGACCACCTGCTCGTCCTGCTCCTGCACGCCGACGTCACGCTCACCGCGGACCTCGTGGCCCAGCGCCTCGAGCCCCTGCGGCGGATGACCTCCGCCGCCCGCGACCGGGCGGTGACCACGCTGACGGCCTGGCTCGACGCGCACGGCGACGTGGGCGAGGCGGCCACCCGCCTGCACGTGCACCCGCAGACGGTCCGCTACCGCCTCGCGCGGCTCAAGGAAGCGTTCGCGGGGGTCCTCGACGACCCCGTCGGGCGCCTCGAGGTCGCCCTCGCGCTGCGTGCCGGGGGTGCGGCCGCGGCGCTCGCCGAGAGCTGAGCGCCGCGGGCCGGCCCGGTCAGGCGGCGGACGCCACGGCGCCCGCGGAGCCCACGCTCTCGGCGCGGCGGCGGCCGAAGGGCAGGGCGCGCAGGCGCCGCTTGCTCAGGGTCTTGTGGCCGCCGGGGAACGACAGGCGCGCGATCTTGGCCAGCACGCCGCCGTACTGCTTCCACATCGGGCCGGCGTGGTAGGGCAGGCCGTAGCGGCGGCACAGGTCCCGGATCTCCGGGGCGATCGTGCGGTAGCGCCGCGAGGGCATGTCCGGGAACAGGTGGTGCTCGATCTGGTGCGACAGGTTCCCGGTCATGATGTGCAGCAGGACCGAGCCCTCGATGTTCGCCGAGCCCAGCATCTGGCGCACGTACCACTCGGCCTGCGACTCGTTCTCCAGCCGCTCCTCGGAGAAGGTCTCGACCTCCACCGGGAAGTGGCCGCAGAAGATCACGGCGTGCGACCAGATGTTGCGGACCAGGTTGGCCACCAGGCCACCGACCGCGGCGGGGACGAACGAGGGGCCCGACAGCGCCGGGAACACCACGAAGTCCTTGAGCGCCTGCTTGCCGGCCTTGCGCCCCATCGCCTTGAGCTCGGGGAGCTTGTCCTTCCAGGTCTTCTCGCCGCGCTGGATCTCGTCCAGCTCGAGATCGAAGGCCGCGATGCCCCACTCGAAGATCATGGCCAGGCCGGCGTTGGTGACCGTCTGGACCAGGTACAGCGGGTGCCACGGCTGGTCGGGGTCGACCCGCAGCACGTTGTAGCCGATGTCGCGGTCCTTGCCGTGCACGTTGGTGTACGTGTGGTGCAGGTAGTTGTGCGTCTGCTGCCAGCTCTTGGCGGTCGAGACGTGGTCCCACTCCCAGGTCGTGGAGTGGATCTCCGGGTCGCGCATCCAGTCCCACTGCCCGTGCAGGACGTTGTGCCCGATCTCCATGTTCTCGAGGATCTTCGCGAGGGCGAGCGACGCGGTGCCGGCGACGAAGGCGGGCGGGAACAGCGCGCCGAGCAGCAGGACGCGTCCCGCCGCCTCGAGGCCTCGCTGCGTCCGGATGACCCGGCGGATGTAGCGCGCGTCGTCGTCACCGAGCGAGGACATGACCCGCTCGCGGATCGCCTGCAGCTCGGCCCCGAGCCGGTCGATGTCCTCGGCGGTCAGGTGCTCGGTCGACGGCGTGATGTGGGCCGTGCTGGCGCCCGGGCGACCGGGGCCGGTCGGCGTCTTCGCCTCGTTGATGCGGGTGATGTGCTCGGGGATCGTGGTCTCGAGTGCGGTCACGGGGCCTCCTGGGAAGTCAGGGGGGAAAGGGCGAGCGCCCGTCGGGCCCGCTGCTGATCTCGTACCGACGGTAGGGACGTCGTCACCGAGGGGCTACGCGCGCAGCGAGGAGTCCACGACCGAATCTGTTGCATGACCACAAGTCTCGGGAAGGTTCCCCCGGGTGCTCAGCAGTGCGCGAGCAGGTCCGTGACCTCGGCCACCGACGACGGGTGGCGCGGTGCGTTGCGGGTCACGGGGTCGGCCAGCGCCGTGCGCGCCAGGGCCTCGTGCTGTGCCGGCCCGGCACCCAGGTCGGCGAGCGAGATCCGCGTCCCGACCTGCTCGAGCAGGCCCCCGAGCGCGTCCGGCAACGCCGCCGCCGACGGCAGTCCCGCGGCCTCGGCGGCACGTCCCCACCCCGCGGGCTCGGCGTCGAGCGACCAGCCGACGACCTCGGGCAGCACCGCGGCCAGCGCCAGCCCGTGCACCGCGCCGGTGTGCAGGCTCAGGGCGTGCGCGAGCCCGTGCACCAGGCCGAGACCGCTGCGCGTGAGGGCCTGCCCGGCCAGGTGCGCGGCGACGAGCATCTCGGCGCGGGCGCGGGGGTCGGCACCGTCCGCGACGGCGGTCGGGAGCCACGCCCACGCGCGCCGCACGGCCTCGGCGGCGAAGGCCTCGGACACCGGGTCGCGGCCCCGCGACGCCAGCGACTCGATGCCGACACGAGGGCGTCGACGCCGGTGGCCGCGGTCGGTCGGGCGGGCAGGCCGTGGGTGAGCTCGGGGTCGAGGACCGCGACCCGCGGCACCACGCTGACGTCGCCGCAGTAGACCTTCTGCCGGCTCGCCGGGTCCTCCAGCACACCGAAGCCGTTGGTCTCCGCGCCCGTGCCCGCCGTGGTGGGCACGGCGACGACCGGCAGCCCTGCCCCGGGTGCGGCGCCGGTGCCGTCGGCCCGGGCGCCCGGGGTGGGCGCGAGCAGGGCGATGCCCTTGGCGGCGTCCAGGCTGGACCCGCCGCCGAGGGCGAGCACCACGTCGACGCCCAGCGCGCGGGCGCGCTCGGCGCCCTCCTCGACGAGCGCGACCGACGGGTTGCCGGTGACCGCGTCGTCCACCTCGACGGCGAGCCCGGCCGCCCCGACGGGGGCGACGACCGCGTCGACCACCCCCGCCGCGCGCAGCCCGGCGTCGGTCACCACCAGCACCCGCCGCACGCCGAGCCCGGCGAGGTGGCCGGGGATTCGGGCCACCGCGCCGGGCCCGAAGTCGACCACCGGGCCGGGCCCGGACAGGAAGGTGCCGGCCGCGACCCCGGCGCAGGGGGACGTCGTCACCGGTCCCGCGGCGTTCGTCCCGGTCATGAGGGCTCACTCCTCGGTGTCGGTGTGGATGGCGGCCCCGGCTCCGGGGGGGATCAGAGCCGGGACCGCCGCTCGGGGGCTCGCCCTCAGGCGAGCACGGCGCCCAGTCCGGGGGCGTCGGGCACCACGAGCATGCCGTCGGGGTCGGGGCGCAGGGGCTCGGCGAGCAGGAAGTCGCGCCGCTCGGGCGTCCAGCCGCCGGCCGGGTCGTCGGGGAACTCCAGGTACGGCCCCGCGCCGACCCCGGCCGCGACGTGCAGGTTCGCGAGCAGGCCGAGGCCGTTGGTCCAGGTGTGCGGGGTGAAGCGGCGGTGGCGTGCCCGGACGGCCTCGGCGAGCTGGCGGGCCCGGGTCATGCCCAGGGCGAGCACCACGTCGGCCTGGTAGACGTCCAGCGCGTCGGCCTCGACGAGCGCGAGCGTCTCGGGCAGCGAGTCGAGCATCTCCCCCGCCGCGATCCGCAGGCCCGGGTTGTCGGCGCGCAGCAGGCGGTGGCCCTCGGCGTCGGCGTAGGGCAGCGGCTCCTCGACCCACGCGACGTCGTACTCGGCGAGGCGGCGCACGACGCGGCGCACGTCGGCGAGCTCGAGCGGCTCGGTGACGTCGCCGGGCATCCGCCAGGCCTGGTTGAGGTCGACCATGATGTCGAGCCGGTCGCCGACGGCCCCGCGGACCGCGGCCACCGCGGCGACGCCCTGGTCGAGGCGGCGCGGGTGCGCGCGGATCTTGACTGCGCGGATGCCCTCCTCGAGCAGGCGGTGGGCGTCCTCGGCGCGGCGGGCCGGCGGCTGCTCGGAGCACCACGAGGCGTAGACGGGCAGGCGGTCGGTGACGCCGCCGAACAGCGTCGCCACCGGCAGACCCGCGACCTGGCCGACGACGTCCCACAGCGCGGCCTCGAGCGGCCAGAACCGGCCGGCGTGGAAGCCGACCGACTCGATGCGGCGCACCTGCAGCTCGGTGGCCAGCGGATCGCTGCCCAGGAAGAGGTCCCGGAAGGCGTCGAACCCGGCCATGGTGTCGCCGGAGCCGACGCCGACGACGCCCTCGTCGGTCTCGACGTGCACGATCACGGCCTCGAAGCGCGTGCGGGGCTCGGGGTCCCACGCCGCGTGACACGGCGGGTCGAGCACCGTCCCGCGGTGCTCGAGCCGGATGTCGGTGATCTTCACGGGCCGCCTGTCGCCGGGGTCGGACGGCCGAGAGTGCAGCGCGGGCCGCGGACGTGGGCAACAATCCGTGCGGTGAGCGCAAGTCCGCTGGTGGGCACGGCCCTGCTCGGCGTCCACCTGGCCGCCGTGTGGTTCTGCGCGGGCCTGGTCTGGGTGATCCAGCTGCTGGTCTACCCGGGGTTCGCCGCGATGACCGGCCCCGACTGGCAGACGGTCCACGCCCGCCACACCCGCCTCATGGGCCTGCTGGTCACCGGCCCCTGGGCCCTGCAGGGGCTGACGTGCGCCGTGCTGCTCGTGTGGCGCCCGCCGGGGGTCCCGCTGGTCGCGGCGCTCGCGGCCGGGGTGCGCGGCGAGGTGACGGTGGTCGTCACCGTCGCGGTCTCGGTGCCGTGCCACCAGCGCCTGGCGCGGGGGTGGGATCCGGCGGTGCACGAGCGGCTCGTGCGCACCAACTGGTGGCGCACCGCGGCCTGGACGCTCGGCGGCGTGGTGGCGCTGCTGATGCTGGGGCTGGCGAGGTGACCCGCCCGCGCTCGGCCGGGCTGCTGCGCGACACCGCGCTGCTCGAGGCGCTGGCCTCACCCGAGGCCCGCCCGGCGGGGCTCGGCGTCGTCCAGCTG
>CADCTH010000366.1 GCA_902805495.1 uncultured Actinomycetospora sp. | reverse complement strand
GGCGCGGCGCCGACCCCGTGCACCGCTCCTACACCCGCGCCGGGTGGTGGCCGCTGGCCGAGGACGGCGGCGGCAACCACCTCGTGGTCGACCTCGACCCGGCGCCCGGCGGGACGGTCGGGCAGGTGATCGTCGCCGGTCCGGACGAGGCCGAGCAGCGCCTGCTCGCCCCCGGGGTCGGCGCGTACCTCGACGCGCTGCTCGCCGCCGAGCTCGACCCGCCCGATCCGGACGCGCTCGCCGACGGTGTCGCCCGGTGGGACGCGCCGGGCCTGCGGTAGGGCGTCACCAGCCGCCGAAGAGCCCGCCGCCGTCGAAGCCAGCACCGTCGAGGCCACTGCCGTCGAGGCCGTCGAACCCGCCCGGGTCCGCGGCGAACGCGTCGCCGCCGACCGCCGCCGCGCCGAAGCCGGACACCAGCGCGCTCGCCACCATCACCCCGCCGACGGCGCCGACGCCGCCGAGGAGCATCGGCCTCCACCAGGGCTCGGAGTACCAGCCGGCGGGCACGGGGCGCCCGCCGACCACGCCGCCCGGGTAGTAGTGGCCGTTCTGCGCCGACGGGTGGGGCGAGCCGCTGATGCTGCGACCCTCGACGTCGACGGTCCGCGCGCTCGCCAGCTCACCCGCGCGGGCGCGCTCGGCGGAGTCCGGCAGCGCGGGGCCGGGGTCCATGCCCATCGCCGTGCGCGCGGCGCGCACGTAGTAGAGGCCCTCGAGCGCGGTGTCGGCGACGAGGCGGTACTGCGGCGCGGTCGACGCCTGGTCGAGCTGGGCACCGGCGGCCGTGTAGCGCTCGGCGGCGTCGGCGAGGGCCTGCTTGCTGGGCTCGTCGCTGCCGGTCAGGTTGAGGACCTGCCCGCCGAGGCGGTCGTACCAGCGGCGCGCCTCGGCCTCGGCGTCGGACAGCTGCCCGGCGGCGGTGGTGCCCCGCCCGCGTCCGCGGGTGAGCACGAGCGCGAGCAGGCCGCCGACGACGAGCAGGACGATCAGGAGCTCCACGTCCTCCATGCTCCGCGCGGGCCCTGAGAAGGCGCTGTGAGGAGGCTGGGGCGCGCCTCAGCCCCGCCGCATGGGCACGTGCGGGATGCCGTCCTCGTCGTAGCCGGGTCCGCTGACGGCGAAGCCGAGCCGCTCGTAGAACGCCTGCGCCTGCACCTGCGCGCCGACCACCACGGGACCGTCGATCCCGGCCATGACCGCGCGCATCAGCGCCGCGCCGGCGCCGGTGCCGCGGTGCTCGGGCGCGGTGAGGATGCGCCCGAGCCGCGTCACCCCTGATCCCTCGTCGACCACCCGGAGGTAGGCCGCCACCTCCCCGGCCGGACCGCGCGTCCACACGTGCTCGGCGCGCACGTCGACCCCGTCGAGCTCCTGGTACGCGCACTCCTGCTCCACGACGAACACCCGCACGCGCAGCGCGAGCAGCTCGTAGAGCTCGGCGGGCGTCAGTTCGTCGAAACGCGCCCGGTGCACGGTCAGTCGAAGCCCACGACCGCGCCCTGGGCGGCCGAGCCGACGAGCCGCGAGTACTTGCCGAGCACGCCCGTGCGGTGCTTGAGCGGCGGCGCGGTCCAGTCCTTCGAGCGCTCGGCGAGCTCCTCGTCGGAGATCAGCAGGTCGAGCGTGCGCGCGGCGAGGTCGAGGCGGATGCGGTCGCCGTCGCGCACGAAGGCGATCGGCCCGCCGTGCGCGGCCTCGGGCGCGACGTGGCCGACGCAGAGCCCGGTGGTGCCGCCCGAGAACCGGCCGTCGGTGAGCAGCAGGACGTCCTTGCCCAGCCCGGCGCCCTTGATCGCCCCGGTGACCGCGAGCATCTCGCGCATCCCGGGCCCGCCGCGCGGGCCCTCGTCGCGGATGACCAGCACGTCGCCGGGCTGCAGGCTGTTCGACGACACCGCGTCCATCGCGCCCTGCTCGCCCTCGAACACCCGCGCGGTGCCCTCGAACGACGACGCGTCGAAGCCCGCGGACTTCACCACGGCGCAGTCGGGGGCGAGCGAGCCGTGCAGGATCGTCAGCCCGCCGGTGGGGTGGATCGGGTTGTCGAGCCGCCGCAGGATGTCGCCGTCGAGCGGCTCGGGGGCCAGCGCGTCGAGGTTCTCGGCGACGGTCTTCCCGGTGACGGTCAGCGCGTCGCCGTGCAGCAGGCCCGCGTCGAGCAGCGCCCGCATGACCACCGGGACCCCGCCGACCTTGTCGACCGTCGTCATCATGTGCCGGCCGAAGGGCTTGACGTCGGCGAGGTGCGGGACGCGGTCGCCGATGCGGTTGAAGTCGTCGAGCACGAGGTCGACCTCGGCCTCGCGCGCGATCGCCAGCAGGTGCAGCACCGCGTTGGTCGACCCGCCGAGCGCCATGACGACCGCGATGGCGTTCTCGAAGGCCTCGCGGGTCATGATGTCGCGGGCGGTGTGGCCGCGGCGCAGCATCCCGACGACGGCGTCGCCGGCGGCGCGGGCGAGGCCGTCGCGGCGGCGGTCGGCCGAGGGCGGCGACGCCGAGCCGGGCAGCGACATGCCCATCGCCTCGGCGGCGCAGGCCATGGTGTTGGCGGTGTACATGCCGCCGCACGCGCCCTCGCCCGGGCAGATCGCGCGCTCGATGCGGTCGACCTCCTCGCGGGTGATCAGACCGCGGGCACAGGCGCCGACGGCCTCGAAGGCGTCGATGATCGACACCTCCTTCCCGTCGACCGTGCCCGGCATGATCGAGCCGGCGTAGAGGAAGACGGACGCGAGGTCGAGGCGCGCGGCGGCCATCAGCATCCCGGG
>CADCTH010000365.1 GCA_902805495.1 uncultured Actinomycetospora sp. | reverse complement strand
GCCGACCTCGGCGCGCGACGAGGCGCCGCGGCCCCCGACGGGCACGCTCTGGCAGCCGAAGCGCACGTCCCGCCCGGCCAGGAGCTCGACGCCGTACGTCGCCCGCAGCTCGCCGGTGCAGTCGGCGAACCCGGCCGGCGCGGAGGGCACCGGCACCCACGGCGGCAGCAGCGACACGGCGGGCCCGGGCACCCCGGTCTCCGGCGCGGGGGCCGGCAGCACCGGCCCCTCGACGCGCGTGGCGATCGGCGGCCGCAGCGACGGCCCCACCGCGCACCCCGCGAGCAGGAGCACGGCGCCGAGCGCAAGGGCCACGGCGGCCCGCACGGTCGTCCTCGGCACGGCGCTCCTCGTCGGGGGTGGGTCCTGCGCTGCGGGAGGGAGTCTGACGAACGCGGGGGCGTGCCCCGCGTGAGGGGCGCACGGGAACACGCGGGCGACATCCTCCGCCCGCGCGGCATGATGCGCGCGTGGACCTGCCCGTGATGCCGCCCGTCGCCCCGATGCTGGCCAAGGCCGTGCCGGAGATCCCCGCCGGGCAACGGTACGAGCCCAAGTGGGACGGCTTCCGGTCGGTGATCTTCCGCGACGGCGACGAGGTCGAGATCGGCAGCCGCAAGGAGAAGCCGATGACGCGGTACTTCCCGGAGCTGGTCGAGGCGTTCACCGCCGCGCTCCCGCCGCGCTGCGTGATCGACGGGGAGATCGTCGTGGTCGACGCCGAGGGCACCGGGCTGGACTTCGAGGCGCTGCTGCAGCGCGTGCACCCCGCGGCGTCGCGGGTGCGCCGGCTCGCCGTCGAGACCCCGGCCCACTTCGTCGCGTTCGACCTGCTCGCCGTCGACGACGAGGACCTCACCGGACGGCCCTTCAGCGAGCGCCGCGCCCGGCTCGCGGAGATCGTCGGCGGCCTCGAGCGCCCCGACGTGCACCTCACGCCGATGACCGAGGACCTCGACACCGCGCGCGAGTGGTTCGAGCACTTCGAGGGCGCCGGGCTCGACGGGCTGATCGCGAAGAAGGCCGACCTGACCTACCAGCCCGACAAGCGGGTCATGAGCAAGATCAAGCACGAGCGCACCGCCGACTGCGTCGTGGCGGGCTACCGGGTGCACAAGTCGGGGCCCGACGCCGTGGGCTCGCTGCTGCTCGGGCTGCACACCGAGGACGGGGCGCTGCAGAGCATCGGCGTGATCGGCGCGTTCCCGATGGCCAAGCGGCGCGAGCTGTTCGCCGAGCTCCAGCCGCTGGTCACGTCGTTCGAGGGCCACCCGTGGGCCTGGGCCGCGCAGGAGGAGGGCACCCGCACGCCCCGTGAGGCCGAGCACAGCCGCTGGAACGCGCAGAAGGACCTGTCGTTCGTCCCGCTGCGTCCCGAGCGCGTGGTCGAGGTGCGCTACGACCACATGGAGGGCGTGCGCTTCCGGCACACCGCCCAGTTCAAGCGCTGGCGCCCGGACCGCGACCCGGCGTCGTGCACGTTCGCCCAGCTCGAGCGCCCGGTGCGCTTCGACCTGGCCGAGGTGCTCACGGCCAGGTAGCTACTCCACCCGCGCCTGCGTCGGCGCCGAGGTGGCGTCGAGCTCGAGGCGCACGGCCGTGGGCAGCGCCGAGACCGAGAACGCCTCGCGGGCCCGGGCGAGCACCCGGCCGTCGAGCTCGGCCCAGACGTCGCGGACGTCGCTGCCCTCGACCATGGTCAGGGCGATCCGCAGCGCGGGGCGCATCGGCGTGCCGACCAGGCGCACGCGGGCCCGGCTGACGCCCTCGATGCTCTCGGCGTCGTGCCGCACGGCCTCGCAGATCGCCGCGTGCTCGACGGTCAGGCGCTCGCCGGGGACCTCCGAGAGCGACACGTCGGGGCGCGGCTCGGGGCGCAGGGAGCGCAGCGTCCACCAGAGCCCGACGACGAAGAGCACGAGCCCGATCCCGAGGGCGATCCAGCGGGTCGCGGCGCCGTGGTCGGCGACCCACTGCACCAGGATCGGGTCGATCAGCGGGCGCTGGGCGCGGAACTGACCGAACACGCCGTAGCCCACGAGCAGCGCCAGCACGGCCGCGGCGACGAGGACGAGCCCGAGGACGGTGGTCAGCGTGCGGTCGCCGCCGGCAGAGCGGGCGACGGCGGCACGGGAGCGGCGGCTCACTTGACCCCCTTCGTGGTGGTGACCGACACGGAGACCCGCGGGCGCCGCGCGAGCGGCAGGCGGACCAGCATCGCGTCGACGCGGGCGCGGACGTCCTCGCGGACCGCCTCGGCGGGGTCGAGGGTGGAGGCCTTGACGGTGATCTTCTTGGCCGACGCCACGACGGACGCCGAGACGACGTCGGCGTGCGAGCGCACCTCGTGCCCGACGGTGCGGGCCAGCGAGCGCGGCGAGGTGGTGACCGTGACCTCGGGGACGGGGTCGGCGAGGTAGACGTCGTGGCGGCGGGCGACGAGACCGAGGACCAGCACGAGCAGCCCGACGACGCCGACGGCGACGGCGGCACCGCGCACGGCACCGGACTGCCAGGTCAAGCCCTCGGCGGCCGTCTGCCACACGGGCCAGGGCACGACCAGCGGGCTCGAGCCGGGCGCGACCCAGAGCGTCACCGTCTCGACCACGATCGCGAGGCCGACCACGGCCAGCAGGAGGCCGAGCAGCGGCGCGAGGACGCGCAGGAGCAGGCGCACGGTGCTAGTCCCTCCGGGAGGTGGGGTCGGTGAGCGCGGAGACGCTCACGTCGAGCGAGCGCACGCGGTAGGGCGTGAGGGCCTGGACGCGCTCGCGGACCTGGTCGCGCACCGCGGCGGCGCTGTCGGTGATCCGGGCCGGGTAGGCCAGCGGCACCTCGAGGCGCACGTCGACCTGCTCGCCGTACCCGGACACCTTCGCGCTGGCCCCGGCCTCGCCGAGGTCGAGCCCGGCGAGGCGGCGCTGGGTGCGCACGGTGCCCGGGGTGTGGTCCGCGGCGTACTCCGCGATCTTGCGGACGACGGAGAGGGCGACGTCGAGGCGCCCGCGCTCGGACGCCTCGTCGTCGTCGGGCAGCGGGGTCACGGCCGCGACGGTCCCGGGGTTCCCCGGCGCCCTCTCGGTCAGCGGGACGGTGCTCATCGGTCGCGGCCACGCCCGACGAACTGGTTGACGTCGAGCTCGCCGTCGAGCACGCGGCCCACGACGAAGCCCAGGACGCCCAGGACGAGGGCGATGAAGAAGCCCTGGAGGCCGCCGGCGGCGGCCGCCACGCCCAGGATGAGGCCGACGAACAGGCCGGCACGGGTGGCGCTCATGACCACTACCTCCACGATCGTTCGCGTCCCGCTCCGTCGGGGAGCGGGGTCCTACTGCACGCGGGCGGACCCGCGACGCGGGTCGTACCGCCGGGCGAGCCGCCGGCCCAGGCGCCCGAGCCGGGCCAGGCGCCGATCGCTCACGGCGACCACCGGCGCGTCGAGCCGGGGGTCGTCCGCGGCGAGCCGGCCGACCCCTCCCGACACCGGGCCCGGCGCCGGCCGGAGCTGCGCGAGGCCCTCGCGGAAGGCGACCGGGTCGCCCCCGACGTCCGGGTGGTGCGCGCGGACGAACGCCCGCCGCGCCGCCCGCGGGTCGGGCGCGGGGTCGCCGGCGCTCACTGGGCCGTCTCCTGGGCCGTCTCCTGGG
>CADCTH010000364.1 GCA_902805495.1 uncultured Actinomycetospora sp. | reverse complement strand
GCTGGAGGCGCTGGCCGGCGAGATCGGGGGCGAGGCCGCGGCCGCGGACGTCACCGACGCCGCCGCGGTCGCCGGCGCGGTCGACCGGCTGGCCGCGGCGCTCGGCGGCCTCGACGCCGTGGTCGCCGCGGCCGGGACGATGCACCTCGGGGCGGTCGGTGAGGCCGATCCCGGGCCCTGGCGCGAGGTCTTCGACGTCAACGTGCACGGCCTGCTCGCCACCGCCCGCGCCGCGCTCCCGCACCTCGGCGACGGGGCGAGCTGGGTGACGGTCTCGTCGATGTCCGGGCGGCGGGTGCCCTCGGCCGCCGGCGGGGTGTACGCCGCGAGCAAGCACGCCGCCCACGCGGTGGACGAGGCGCTGCGCCGGGAGGCCGGTCCGCGCGGGGTGCGCGTCACCACGGTCGCCCCGGGGTTCGTGGCCACCGACCTCATGGCCGCCGACGCCGCCGAGCGTGAGGACGTCGCCGCCTTCCGGGAGCGGATGCACGCCCAGGGCCTCGCGCCCGAGCACGTCGCCGCCGCCGTGGTGCACGTGCTCGGCCTGCCGCCGGAGGTGTGCGTCGTGGAGTACGCGCTCACGTCGACGGCCCAGCAGGGGTGAGCCCGCTGCGGTGAACCCTCTTCGGTGACCTGCGCCGCAGCCGGTGGCGCCCCGCGCCGTGAGCGCGAGAATGGCCCGCCATGAGCGCACGGCCGGTGCGGGCCTCGTGAGCGGCAGCCCGTTCGTCGACTTCGACCGGTCGACGTGGGCGCAGCTCCGCGACACCAGCGCGCTGCCGCTGACCGCCGAGGAGCTCGAGGAGCTGCGCTCCCTGGGCGACCCCGTCGACCTCGACGAGGTCCGTGACGTCTACCTGCCGGTGTCGCGGCTGCTCGACCTGCACGTGCGCGCCAACGCGGGCCTGCTCGAGGCGTACCGGACGTTCCTGCGCCAGGACGAGGAGGCGACGCCGTTCGTCGTCGGCATCGCGGGCTCGGTGTCGGTGGGGAAGTCGACGACCGCCCGGCTCCTGCGCCTGCTGCTCGCGCGCTGGGACGACCACCACGAAGTCGCGCTGGTCACCACCGACGGCTTCCTCCACCCGAACGCCGAGCTGGAGCGTCGCGGACTCATGGGGCGCAAGGGCTTCCCCGAGTCCTACGACCGGCGCGCGCTGCTGCGCTTCGTCGCCGACATCAAGGCGGGCAAGCCCGAGGTGCCGGCGCCGGTGTACTCCCACCTCGTCTACGACGTCACCGACGAGCAGCGCGTGGTCTCGCGGCCCGACATCCTCGTGCTCGAGGGCCTCAACGTGCTCCAGCCGGCGCCGCAGACCGGCGAGCGGGCCAGCGCGTTGGCCGTCTCGGACCTCATCGACTTCTCCGTCTACGTCGACGCCCACCCCTCCGACGTGCGCCGCTGGTACGTCGAGCGCTTCCTCGCGCTGCGCGAGACGGCGTTCCGCGACCCCGCCTCGTACTTCCGGCGCTACGCCGAGATGGACGAGGCCGAGGCGCGGGGCCGGGCCGCGACCCTCTGGGACGAGATCAACGGGCCGAACCTGCGGGAGAACATCGCCCCCACGCGGTCGCGGGCCGACCTCGTGCTGACCAAGGGCGGCGACCACTCGGTGCGCCGGATCCGCTTGCGCCGGTTGTAGAGGCCGCCGCCACGCCCACGGCGGGTCCCCGGGATGGGACGATGAGGTATGTCCAGTTCCGCCACCGACACCGCCTCCGACACCGCGGGCGGTCCCGGGTCCGGCGCGGGCGCGTGGTCCGACGCCGACCTCCCGTCCCGGCTGCGGCTGGCCGTCGGCCGCCTCAACCGGCGCATCCGCGTCGACTCGGGCGCCGCCCTGCCGCCCCTGCAGACGTCGGTGCTGGCCACGCTGGAGGACCAGGCGCCGCTGCGCCTCTCCGAGCTCGCCCGCCGCGAGGCCGTGACCCCGCCGACGATGAGCCGGGTGCTGGCCGCCCTCGACGACGCGGGCCTGCTCGTGCGTACGCCCGACCCGCAGGACGCGCGGTCGGCGCTGATCCACCTGTCGGAGGCAGGCCACGACGCCATCCGGCGCATCCGCACCGAGCGGACGGCCTCGATCGCCCAGCGCCTCGACCGGCTCGACGCCGAGCAGCGGGCCGCCCTCGAGGCCGCGCTGCCGGCCCTGGAACGTCTGGTCGAGGAGTGACGGAGAACGCGCACGGAGACACGGCGTGTAACGTTGTGCATCCGCGCGACGACGCTCGTGTGTCAGGTGTGAGTGATCCGACTCCGGGAGCACCGGTGAGTTTCCAGGCCCCCCTGCGACGTCGCCCCGCGCCTCCCGAGGTGGCCGACGAGCGCGAGGCGCTCGAGGGTTGGCTCGACTACTTCCGCGCGCTGGTCGTCGTCGCCCTCGACGGGCTGGACGAGACCGTGCTGCGCCGCCGGATCCCCGACGGCTCCGGGACGAGCCTGCTGGGCATCGTCAAGCACCTCACCGAGCTCGAGCGCACCTGGCTCGTCGAGCGGTGGGGGCAGCGGGGCGTGCACCACGCCCCGAGCTACGTCGACGACCCCGACGCCGGGTTCCGCCTCGCCGACGTCGAGCCGCCCGAGGAGGTCGTCGGCGCCTACCTCGAGGCCTGCGAGAGGGGCCGCGACGCACTGGCCGGCGCCGAGTCGCTCGACGACGCCGTGCGCGACGACCGCCGCGGGCACATCGAGCTGCGGTGGATCCTGCTGCACCTCATCACCGAGACCGCCCGCTTCGCCGAGCAGGCCGAGGTGCTGCGCGACGCGGCGCGGATGCCGGCGCCCGAGGACACCACCCCGGCCTGAGGGCCTAGCGCGTGGCGGCGTCGACCACGAGGTCGTCGTGGGCGAGGCACACGAGCCCCTCGATCGCGCGCGACTCGTCGGTGGGCTCCTCGTACGACCACGCCGCGTCGGTGAGCACGCGCCCGTCGGACAGACGCAGCGACCAGTACGTGGCGAAGCCCTTGTAGGGGCAGGCGGTCCGCGTGTCGCTGGGCTCCAGCGTCGCCGACAGCGCGTCGCGGGGGATGTAGAAGCGGTCCACGAGGCCCGTCTCGCCGAGCAGCACGCCGCCGTCCGCGTCCGCCACGGCGACGCCGTCGGTGGTGGTCACCGTGATGTGCCGGGCGGTGTGGCGCAGGTCCACGCGGTGGTACGGGTCGGGCAGGCGCCCGACGACCTCGTCGTCCTCGTCGAGCCAGCGATCGGCGGCCTGCGGGGCCAGCACGGCGCGCCCGGCGAGCCACGGCGTGTCGGGCAGGGGCTCGGGGTAGGCCCACACCGCGTCGGTCACCACCCGGTCGCCGACCCGCAGCGTGCGGTAGGTGGCGTCGCCCTTGAACGGGCAGTGCGTCGTGGTGTCGCTGGGCTCGAGCAGGTCGGCGCGCAGGTCCTCCTCGGGCACGTAGAGCTGCGGCGGGAGCCCGGTCTCGTAGAGCAGGGCGCCGCGTGTCGTGTCGAGCACGGTGACCCCGTCGACCTCGGCGCGCACCCGGCGGGTGAACGGCTCGAGCAGCAGCGAGTGCGCCGGCCCCTCGACGGTGAACGTGCGGGTCTCGGGCACCCGCCGGGACAGCGGACCCCCGTGCATCGTGAGCGCCACCACGACCTCCTCGATCGGACGTGACCGGTGCAACCCCGGCGGGCGCGGCGGTTGTTCCCCGGATCAGCCCGCGCTCCCGGCGGTCGCCCCGGCGGCGGTGGCGGCGATCGCGGCCTGGACGTCGGCGATCGCCGTGCGGACGGCCTCGCCGGCCCACTCGCCCTCGGCGATCTCCTTGCTCGCGGCCCGCAGCTCCCGGCGCGGGGCGTCCAGCAGTAGCGGGGGTCCTGCCTCCTCCGCGAGGCGGAGATCGCGCGTGGCCGGGCTCCGCAACGGGGATGACCGTGCGGTGAGCGACGACGTCGAGCCGGTGACCCGCGAGGCCCCCGACTACACGGGCCCGACGATGATGACCCAGCGATGGTGCGACATCACCTTCCTGCACTGGGCGGTGCCGCCGGAGGCCGTCGCCCCGCTGCTGCCGCCCGGGGTGCACCCCGACGTCCACGACGGCGCGACCTGGGTGGGCCTGGTGCCGTTCCGCATGGTCGGCGCGGGCGTGCTGCGGGGGCCGTCGATCCCGTACCTCGGGACGTTCCCCGAGACCAACGTCCGGCTCTACACCGTCGACGAGCGCGGGGTCCGCGGCATCGTGTTCCGCAGCCTCGACGCCTCGCGCCTGGCCGTGGTGGCCGGCGCCCGGGCGGCGTTCGGGCTGCCGTACCGGTGGTCGTCGATGGACATCTCCGATGCCGGCGGGACCCGGACGTACGTGACGCACCGTCCGCACCCGAGCCGGGTGCGGGTGCGCGTGGGAGAGCCGATGGCCTCGGGCCCGCTCGAGGACTTCCTCACCGCCCGCTGGGGCCTGCACGAGCGCCACCTCGGCGTCGACTGGTACGTGCCGAACGTCCACGCGCCGTGGCCGCTGCACGACGCCGAGGTGCTCGAGCTCGACGACGACCTGGTCGCCGCGGCGGGCTTCCCCGACCTCGCCGGCCGCGCGCCCGACCACGTCGCCTCCTCGCCCGGGGTCTCGGTGCGCTTCGGCTTCCCGCGGCCCTGGCGCCGGCCGCGCCCCGTCGCACGGTTACTGGCTCGTACCCCTCGCCGAGCGGGGGATACGAGCCAGTAACCGCCGGGCGGGGGATCAGCGCCGGGCGTACTGCAGGTCGGCGAACACCGCGACGGCCGCGGCTTGGGCGAGCACGACGACCGCGCCGAGCACGGTCAGCTGCTCCCACGCGCCGACGGCGAGGCCGAGGCTCGCCAGCACCCAGGCGCTGTTGCCGAGCACGACGACCCAGGTCAACGGGCGGGGGATGGCAGGGCGCGCCGCGAGCACGACCAGCCCGGCGGCGTACACGACGAGGAACACGCCCACGCCGAGCAGGAGCCCGCCGGGCAGCCCGAGCAGGGTGTCGAGCACCCCGGCGCCGGCCGCGGCGGCGACCCCCAGGGCTCCGGACGCGACGGCGTCGAGGCGCAGGACGGTGCGCAGCCCGCGCTGGGTGTCGGTGGCGGGGGCGGTGAGGGTGGCGGTCATCGGGTCCTCCTCGATCGGTCCGTTGCGGTGTCGGGGACAACGTGCGGCCCCGGAGGTAAGCGCGTCGATGACCTCCCAGGTCATGGCCCCGGGGGCGGACCGCGTCCTACCGTCGGGGCCGTGACCAGCACCCTCGACGCCCGCCCCGCGCCCGGCGAGCTGCTGCGCGGGTGGCGCACCCGCCGGCGGCGCAGCCAGATGGACCTCGCCCTCGACGTCGGCGTCTCCACCCGGCACCTGAGCTTCGTCGAGACCGGGCGCGCCCGGGCCAGCCGCGAGCTGCTGGTCGACCTCTGCGAGCACCTCGAGGTCCCGCTGCGCGAGCGCAACACGCTCCTGCTCGCCGCCGGGTTCGCGCCGACCTACAGCGAGTCGCGGCTGGACGCGGGCGGGCTCGAGGCGGTGCGCGGCGCCCTGGAGCACCTGCTCGCGGGCCACGAGCCGTTCCCGGCGCTGGTGGTCGACCGCTGCGGCGACGTCGTCATGGCCAACCGCGCCGTCGGGGCGCTGCTCGCCGCCATCGACCCGGCGCTGCTGGCGCCGCCGGTGAACGTCTACCGGCTGAGCCTGCACCCCGACGGCCTCGCGCCCCACGTACGCAACCTGGGGGAGTGGGCGGGGCACCTGCTCCACCGCCTCGAACGCCTCGCCGACCTCACCGGCGACCCGCGCCTCGTCGCGCTGCGCGACGAGCTCGCCGACCACGTCCCGCCCGCACCCGGCGGGCCGGCCGCGCGGGCGGCGCACGTGATGCTCCCGCTGCACCTGGCGCACCCGGCCGGCGACCTGCGCCTGTACTCGACGATCACGCACTTCGGCGCGGCCTGGGACGTCACCCTCGACGAGCTGTCGCTGGAGTCGTTCGTCCCCGCCGACGCGGCCACCCGCGCGGTGCTCGACGGGCTGGCCGCCGACACCTAGAGACGCGTGGCCCGCACCGCGATCACCGGGTCCCCGCGCGACGGCCGCCGCTGCGCCACCGGCTCGTCGAAGCCACCGGCCTCGCGCAGGTAGGTCGCGACGATCCCCGCGCGCCCCTCGTCGTCGGCGGCGAGCCAGCCGCGGACCGCCTTGGTGGGGAAGCACCGGTTCGAGAACGTCAGCGCGAACGTCCCGCCGGGCCGGAGCACGCGCGCGACCTCGGCGCACACCGCGACCGGGCGCACGAGGTAGTCGATCGACACCGTGCACACCACGGTGTCGAAGGAGGCGTCGGCGAACGGGAGGACGGGGTCGGTGTTGAGGTCCTGCACCACGCGCTCGTCGGCGATCGGGTTCGCGTCGAGCTCGGCGGCGTTCATGCCGAGCACCGTGAGGTGGCGCGGGCGGGTGCGCAGGTGCGAGACCCACGAGCTCATGAGGTCCAGGACGTCGCCGGTGACGCCGACCTCGTCGTAGAACGCGCCGACGGCGGCGATCGCCTCGTCGTCGATGTGCTGCACGAGGCGCGGTGGGCCGTAGAAGCGGGCGTCGTCGCCGGTGTCGGCGCGGTCGAAGAACCCGGGCGGGAAGGTCACGGACCCCGGGTGCCCCGGCGAGGCGGCACGAAGCGCAGCGGAGCTGCCGCGCCGGAGGCGGGCGTCTGTCACGTGTGATCCCGGCGGCCGGGCCGGGTGATCGGGACGGCGGTCACCCACGATGGGCGCCATGGCCCCCGACGCACCGGTCCTCCCCGCCGGACCGTCCCTCGCCGTGGACGGTGACGGTCTCACCGACCCGGCGGCGTTCCCGGTCTCGCGTCCGCTGACCCCGCGCTACGCCGACCTCGGCGGCGACGGGCGGGTGACGACCGTGGCCCTGGGCCGCTGGTTCGAGGAGGCGCGCGTCGGCGCGGAGCTGCCGCGCTTCCGCCGCCTCGTCGAGGACGGCGGGTACGCGCCGTTCCGCATCCTGCTCGCCGCCCAGCGCATCCGGCGGCTCGCGCCGATCACGCACCGCACCGAGTACCGCGTGGCCACCGGCGTGCGACGGGTGGGCGGGTCGTCGTTCTCCTACGGCCACGGCGTGTTCGCCGGCGACCGCTGCGTCGCCGTCGCCGACTCGGTGACCGTGCTGGCCACCGGGGCCGGGCCCAGCGGGCTGCCCGACGAGCTGCGCGCGGACCTCGCCTCGATGGTGATCGACGAGCCCGGCGGCGCCGCACCGCGCCCCGAGCCGTCGCGCTCCGAGCGTGACCGCTACCCGGTGACCCACCGGATCACCACGCGCATCGGCGACGTCGACACCAACCGGCACGTCAACAACGTCGCCGCGCTCTCCTGGTACGCCGACGCGGTGGCGGCCTGGCAGTCGGCGCGCCTGGGAGACCCCGACGGCGGCCCGCCCGAGGAGCTCGCCCCGACGGCGTGGGAGGTGCAGTACGTCGCCGAGATCGCGCACCCGCGCACCTACGACGTCGCGCTGGCCGTCGACGCCGGGCCCGACGGCCTGCTCTACCGGGCCGGGCTGTTCGCGGGGGAGCGGTGCGTGGGCCTCGCCGACGGCTTCGGCGCGGCGGGCTGGTTCGGCCTTGATCCGCGCGAGGGCCTGCGGTGAGTGCGACGATCACGACGTGACCGACGTCGACCGCGCCGTGACGGTGAGCGCCGCGCCGACAGCACGCACCCTTCCGCGCCTCGTCGTGGTCGGCGCGCGGGTGGGCACCGCCGCGGTCGCGCTCGCCCTCCTGGTCATCGGCGCCCTGCACCTCGTCGGGCCGACGTCGCGGATCGACCCGGTACGCCGCGCGATCAGCGAGTACGCGCTGGTCGGGGGCGGCTGGCTCTTCGACGTCGCGGTCGTCGGGCTCGCGCTGGGGTCCGCCGGCGTGCTGGCCGCGCTCGTCGCCGCCCGGCTGACGCCGCTGCGCTCGCTGCCCGCCGGACTGCTCGGCGCCTGGTGCGCGGGCCTGCTGCTGGTCGTCGCGTTCGAGAAGACCAACTGGTCGATCGGGCCGAGCTTCGCGGGCCACGTCCACCGCTACGCGAGCCTCGTCGCGTTCCTGGCGCTGCCGCTCGGGGCGCTGCTGCTCGCCCGCCGGCACCGCGCCGACCCGGCCGCCCGCCCCTTCCGCACCGGCGTGCGCTGGGGCTCGTGGCTCGCGCTGGCGTCGTTCCTGCCCATCGTCGGGGCCATCGCCGCGCGCACGATCACCGGCGTCCCCTGGTGGCGGGCGGTGCCGCTGGGTCTGCTCGAACGGGGGCTCGCGCTGGCCGAGGTGCTGGTCGTCGCGCTGCTCGGGGCCTGGGCGCTGGCCCACGCGCGCCGGTCGGCGGCCGCGACGCCGGAGGCCTGAGTGGCCGAGCGCGAGGCCGGCTCGCGGGTCGTCGCGGTGGTGCTGGCCGTGGCCGTACTCGTCGTGGTGCTCATCGTGGCGCTCGACGACCCCGCGGCGCCGACGTCGGCCCCGACATCCGCCGGGGTCGTGGCCGAGGGCGGGACGACGACGGCGGAGACCACGAGCCCGACATCCGACCCGGTGCTCCCGCGTCGCCCCGACGGCTTCGGCGAGGTCCTGCCCACCCCGCCCGAGCTGGTCGACCGCCGCCGCACCGCCCCCGACGTGCTCCCGCCGCCCGCGTCGGGGGAGTACGAGGCCTCGATCGCCCCGATCTCGGCCGAGCTGCTGCCGCGCACCACGTGGCGCCCGGGCTGCCCGGTGCCGCCGGAGCGGCTGCGCTACCTGCGGATGTCGTTCTGGGGCTTCGACGACCGGCCCCACACCGGCGAGATGATCGTGCACGAGGACGTCGCCGAGCCGGTGGTCGGCGTGTTCCGCACACTCTTCGCCGCGCGCTTCCCGATCGAGGCGATGCGCCTGGCGAAGCCCGAGGACCTCACCGCCCTGCCCACCGGGCGCGGCAACGGCACCGCCGCCTTCGCCTGCCGCGCGGCCACGGGCCAGACCCGGTTCTCGGCGCACGCCTCCGGGCTGGCGATCGACGTCAACCCGTTCCAGAACCCGCTCGAGCGCCGCGACGGCCTGGTCGTCCCGGAGCTGGCGTCGGCCTACACCGACCGCTCCTGGCGACGGCCCGGCATGATCGTCGAGGGTGACGTCGTCACCGAGGCGTTCGCGGCCATCGGCTGGACCTGGGGCGCCACCTTCAGCGCCCCGAAGGACACGATGCACTTCTCGCGGACCGGCACCTAGCCTCGTGATCGCGTCGAGACTGCGATGGACCCTGTCGTGCTGGTGGGCCAGGACTGTCGGGGGTCTGCTCTATCTTCGAACACATGAGCGAAGGTGGTGCGGTCGGGCCGGTCGAGCGCGAGGCGCTCGACCGGGTCCGGGAGCGCATCATCGCCCTGCGCCGTGACCAGTATCGGCTGCTGGAGGACCTCGCCGACCTGCAGCGCCTGGGGGTCGCGCGGCAGACCGGTGATCGGTTCACCGAACGCCTGCTGCAGGAGTTGGGGCGGTTGAACCGGCGCGACGCTGATCGGCTGGTCGACGAGACCGCCGACCTCGTCCCGCAGCTCGCGTTGTCTGGCCAGCCGTTGCCGGCGCGGCTGCCGGCCACGGCGACGGTGTTCGCGGCCGGGGAGATCGGGCCCGACCATGTGGTGATCATCCGCCGCACCATGGGCCGCATCGACACGCTCGAGCACTTCGACCCGGTGGTGCGGTCCGAGTCCGAGGCCACGCTGGCCGAGGGCGCGACGCGGCTCTCACCCGACGCGCTGACCCGGCTCGCCGCACGCGTGTTGGCTTACCTCGACCCCGACGGGGCGGCGCCGGACGAGCGGGAGGAGCGTGACGACGAGCTGCTGATCTCCTCGCGCCGCGACGGGTCGTTGCGGATGACCGCCACCTTTCGCGGGGCGATGAACGCCGAGATCGTCCGCGAGGGCTTCGCGGCGGCGTCGACCCCGGCCGGGCCCGACGACGACCGCAAGCTCGAGAACCGCCAAGCCGCCGCGCTCACCGAGTTCGTGCTCGGCGCCCAGGGCCCCGGCGGGCTCCTCGCCAACGACCAGCCTGTCGAGCCCGAGCCCGAGCCGGAGGTCGAGCCCGAAGTCGAGAATGCGCTGATCCCCGCACCCCGCCGGCCCGAGCCCCCCGCCGCCCTGCGCCGGCAGGCGCCGCGCGCGCTGGGCCGGCCGCTGCTGACGATCACCATGGACCACCGGTGGCTGCAGCAGGCCATCGGCCACGGCACCCTCGACTCCGGCGCCCTGGTCGACGCGGCCACGGTCCGGCGGTGGGCGTGCGACGCCGAGATCATCCCCCTGGTGCTCGGGTCGAAGTCCGAACCCCTCGATGTCGGGCGCCTGGCCCGCACCGCCACCGACGCCATCCGCCGCGCGCTCAACCTCCGCGACGGGGGCTGTGTGTTCCCCGGCTGCACCCGCCCACCCCGGCGCTGCCACGCCCACCACATCGCAATGCCGCTAAGTTATGAAGTGCCATTCACTTGTGTTCCTTCATTGGCGTGTCGTGGCCGATTTCTGGGGATTCGATCCTAAGATCTACTGTGTGGCCGATGGTGCAGCTTCAG
>CADCTH010000363.1 GCA_902805495.1 uncultured Actinomycetospora sp. | reverse complement strand
GCCCGGGAGCCCGGCCAGGAGGGCGAGCTGCAGTTCCGCGGGCCCTGCGTGGTCGACGCCTACCTGGGCGCCGAGGACCTCGACGCGTTCGTCGCCGACGGCTGGTTCCGCTCCGGCGACCTCGGGGTGCTCGTCGACGAGGGCGCGTTCGTCTACGTCTGCCGCCGCGGGGACGCGCTGCGCCTGCGCGGCTTCCTCGTCGACCCCGCCGAGATCGAGCGCCGGCTGGCCGCCCACCCCGACGTGGCGACGGCCAAGGTCGTGGGCGTGCCCGACGCGGACGGGGCGATGCGCGCGGTCGGCTTCGTCGTCGCGACGCCGGGACGCACGCCCGCGGGGAAGGATCTGGTGGGCTGGTGCCGCGAGGTCCTCGCGGGGTTCAAGGTGCCGGCGGCGGTGCACGTCGTCGACGCCATGCCCACGACGTCGGGCACCAACGGCACCAAGATCAAGGCCGCGGAGCTGCGCCGGTGGGCACTCCGGGCGCTCGAGGGGAGTTGACGTGCGAGGCGTGTACCTGCCCGGGGGACGCCGGGTCGAGCTGCGCGAGGTGCCCGACCCGGAGCCGGGACCGGGTCAGGTCGTCGTCGCCGTCCAGGCGTCGACGATCTGCGGCAGCGACCTGCGGGCGATCTACCGCGAGCACCTCGGTGAGGGTCCCGAGGCCTACCAGGACGTGATCGGCGGGCACGAGCCGTGCGGGCAGGTCGTCGCCGTCGGCCCCGACGTGGGGCGGGTGGGCGTCGGTGACCGTGTCGTCGTCTACCACATCAGCGGCTGCGGCCAGTGCGACGAATGCCGTCGCGGGTACCAGATCAGTTGCACCTCGCCGCGGCGTGCGGCCTACGGGTGGCAGCGCGACGGCGGGCACGCCGACCTCCTGCTGGCCGAGGAGCGCGACCTCCTCGCCCTGCCCGACGCCCTGACCTTCCTCGACGGCGCGTGCGTGGCCTGTGGGTTCGCCACGGCGTACGAGGCGCTGTGCCGCGTCGCGCTGACCGGTGCCGAGCAGGTGCTGGTCACCGGGCTCGGGCCGGTCGGGCTCGCGGTCGGCATGCTCGCGTCGGCGATGGGCTCGCCGTGGGTCGTGGGCACCGACCCGTCGCCGGAGCGCCGCGCGCTGGCCCGCGACCTCGGCGCGGTGGACGTCGCGGTGGAGTCCGACGAGGGCGTCGACGGGGAGCTCGACGCCGTGCTGGGCGACGGCGCCGAGGTCACCGTCGACTGCTCCGGGGTCGGCGCCGCCCAGCTGACCGCGCTGCGCCACACCCGCCGCCACGGCCGGTGCGCGCTGGTCGGCGAGGGCGCGACGCTGACGGTGGACGTCAGCGAGGTGCTCATCCACCGCCAGCTCACCGTGCACGGCTCCTGGGTGGCGCCGACGTGGCGCGTGGCCGAGCTGCTCGAGCGCCTCGCGCGCTGGGACCTGCACCCCGAGCGGGTCGTCACCGACCGGTTCGCGCTCGCCGACGCCGGCCGTGCCTACGAGGTCGCCGACGCCGGCGCGGGCGGGAAGGTCGGGATCGTCGGCGGATAGTCGGCTGTACCCGGCGCGCCCGGTCGCCTACGGTGCGTCGCAACGGGGGCGAGCGGGAGGGGCACGGATGAGCCAGGCGTCCGCATCGACGAGTACCGAGCGCCACCAACTACCGGTCCGCACGCTCGTGGCGGCCAGCATCGGCAACGCGGTCGAGTGGTTCGACTGGACGATCTACGCGACGTTCGCCGTCTACTTCTCGTCGCAGTTCTTCGACAAGAGCAACCCGACGCTCGCACTGATCGGGACGACGAGCACCTACGCGCTCGCGTTCTTCTTCCGGCCGCTGGGCGGGGTGATCCTCGGGCGGCTCGCCGACCTGCGCGGACGCAAGTTCGCCATGCTCGTCACGATCATGCTGATGGCGGGCGGTTCGCTGCTCATCGCCGTGCTGCCGACCTACTCGGTGGTCGGCTGGCTCGCCCCGATCCTGCTGCTGCTCGCGCGCATCGCCCAGGGGCTCTCGCTCGGCGGCGAGGTCTCCAACGCCAGCGCGTACCTCGCCGAGATCGCCCCGCCGAACCGCCGCGGGCGCTACTCGAGCTTCTTCTACATCTCCACCGGCACGGCGCTGCTGGCCGCGTCGCTGCTCGGCCTGCTGCTCACGACCACGCTCAGCCGGCCCGAGCTCGAGACGTACGGCTGGCGCATCGCGTTCGCCGTCGGCGGCGTGCTGGGCATCGTGGGGCTCTACCTGCGCCGGACGCTCGTCGAGACCGAGCAGTTCGAGGAGAACGTCGAGAAGGCGAAGGCCACCAAGAACCCGCTGCTCCGGACGCTCACGCACTACCCGCGCTCGGTGCTGCAGCTCTTCGGCTTCACGCTGCTCTCGACGCTCTGCTACTACACGTTCTTCAGCGCGCTGACCCCGTTCGCGGTGCAGTTCCGCGACGCCGCGGGCAGCGACGTGTTCCTCGCGCTGTCCATCGGCACGGTGGTGTTCATCCTCGGCCAGTACCCCTTCGGCGCGCTGGCCGACAGATTCGGGCGCAAGCCACAGATGCTGGTGTGGTCGGGGGCGTTCGTGCTGCTCACGGTGCCCCTGAGCCTGCTGATCACCGAACGTCCACCACTGATCAACCTGATCATCGTGTTCTCGGTGGGCCTCGGGCTCTACTCGGTGTTCTCCTCGATCGCGCCCGCGATCATGAGCGAGATCTTCCCGACCGAGCTCCGCGCCCTGGGCATCGGTGCCTGGTACAACCTCACGGTCGCGATCTTCGGCGGCACCGCGCCGCTGCTGATCGCGGCCCTGTCCGGCGCGGGCCGGCCCGACCTCTTCTTCTGGTACGTCTCCGGCGGCGCGCTGGTCGCGTTCCTGATCATCCTGACGCTGCCCGAGACCAAGGGCCGCGAGCTGACGTAGGGGACGTACCGGGCGCGCGGTGGCAGGCTGGGGCCATGGCGCTGCTCCGGACCCTGCTCAACCTCGTCTGGCTCGTGCTGGCGGGGGTGTGGATGGCCCTGGGCTACGTCGTCGCGGGGCTGATCTGCTGCATCCTCATCATCACGATCCCGTGGGGCATCGCGTCGTTCCGCATCGCCCTGTTCGCGTTGTGGCCGTTCGGCAGCCGCATCGAGCGCCGGGGCGACGCGGGCCTCGGCTCGACGCTCGGCAACATCATCTGGTTCGTCGTCGCGGGCTGGTGGCTGGCGATCGGGCACGTCGTCACGGCGATCGCGCTCGCCGTGACGATCGTCGGCATCCCGTTCGCGTGGGCGAACCTCAAGCTCATCCCGGTCTCGCTCACGCCCCTGGGCCGGCGCATCGTCGACACCGAGGACGCGGCGGCCTTCGCCGTCGGCGACCACCGGACCCCGGTGCCGGCGCGCCGGTGATCGAAGTACCGATACGGACACTCAACGTCAGCGACGCCACTTCGCTGACATCTCGGGCTGGTCGTACCGCCGCCGGATGCTCGAGCCGCGTCGGGTGACGTCGACGCCGTAGACGTGCAGCGAGATCGTCGTGGCGGGCCCGGTGCTGGTCACGCGGTGGATGTCGCCGGGCGGCAGGAGCCCGGCGACGGTCCCGGGCCCGGCGACGTCCTCGCCGGCGGCGACGAGCCGGTCGCCGTCGAGGCGGTAGCGCGTCTCGTGCTCCCGGCCGGCGTGCACGCCGCCCACGCACCACGACAGGTGGTCGTGGACCGGGGTGCTCTGCCCGGGCAGCCACACGAGCGCGACCAGCGAGAACGCGCCGTCCGCGGCGACGTGCAGCACGTGCTGGCGGTAGTGGGCGGGGTCGCCGACGCACTGGTCGGGCTCGAGCAATCGTGGATAGCCGAGGTGCGGGGCCAGGGCGTGGCCGACGGCGTCGACGCGGGCGAGGCCCGGGGCGCTGTCGCGGACGGCGGCGTCGAGGGCCGCGGTGAGGGTGGTGAGGCCGGTGGTGAGGGTCGTGGTGAGGGTCGGGGTCATCGGGATCTCCGGGCGGTGTCAGGCGACGGCCGCGAGCGGGGCGGCCGGGCGCAGGTCGGCGGTCAGGGTGACCTCGTGTCCCGAGGTCTCGATGGTGAGGATCGGGAGCACGGAGACCAGCAGGACGCGGACGCCGACGTTCTCCGCGAGCACGTCGGCGACGAGGCGCGAGTAGCCCTCCGCCCGGCCGCGCGCCGCGACGGCGGTGAGCAGCCGGCGCCCGACGCCGCGTCCCTGCCACGCGTCGACGACCTCGATGGCCAGCTCGACGTCGCGCAGGCCCAACCAGATCAACCTCGCGATCCCGATCGGCGCGCCGTCGGGGGCGAACGACGCGACGGCGAGGTGGCGCCGGCCGTCGACGGCCGCGAGCTTCCGCCGCACCGCGCCGGTCATCCGCGGGGTGGCGCCGTGGAAGCGCAGGTAGCGGCTGTGCGCCGACATCCCGGCGAACACCGCGTCGAGCACGCCGGTCTCGCCGGGGCCCAGCTCCCGCAGGGCCACCGTCGGCGGGCTGCCCCGGTGTCGGGACCGCGGTGACGCGCTCGTCGGGTGGGTCGAGGTGGTCGGGGCGGGGAAGTCGATGACGGTCACGGAGCGAGGGTGCGGCGCGAGGGACCCTCACCTCGTCGGTGAGCGCTCCCCATCTCGGCGCGCGCCGGTCCCCATGCCGCGGTGAGCCGTCAGGTCCCGAGGTCCCGGTGCATCCGGATCGCCGGACCGAAGCGGGTGGGCGCCTCGCCGACCGTGCGGAAGCCGCAGCGGGCGTAGAACGCCTCGGCGGCCGGTGCAGCCGTCACCACGAGCAGCCCGGCGCCCCCGTCGCGGGCCCGCCGCACCGCGTCCTCGACGAGGCGGGCGCCGATCCCGCGGCGCATCCGCGCGGGGCGCACGAAGAGCGCGTCGAGCTCGGCGTCGCCGTCGGGCAGCGGGAGGACCGTCGCGTAGCCGTCCACCACGCCGCCGGTCTCGTGCACCCGCACCCGGTGTCCCCGCAGGTCCGCGAGCGGCACCTCGATCGCCTCGGGGTGGGCGAGGAGGTCGGCGCGGTGCTCGCCCGTCAGCGACGCCTCGCGCTGGAGGTCTTCGAGCACCGCGACCTCGTCGACGCGGGCCTCGCGCAGCAGGCCGTCGGCGGCGGACGGTGGCGGGGTGCTCACGGTGCGCTCCTCGGGGTCACGGGCCGGGTCCGATCGCCGCCGAGGTCGGGGCACTCGGCGGTGCTCGCCGACCCGGGCCGGTCCTAGCGTGGTGACCCTGCCACCCCCGCGGAGGACCCCGTGACCGCCTCGCTCGACACCCCCGACCTCGCCGAGCGCCTCATGGGCCTGTGGTCGACGCCGCTGCCCGAGGACGACGCCGAGGCGTTGCGGGCGTTCCGCGCCGTCTACACCGACCCCGTCGAGCTCAACGGGACGACGATGACGCTCACCGACCTCGTCGCCCGGGCCCGCAGGACCCAGGCGGCCTACAGCGGCGTGCACCACCACGTGCTCGACCGGGTGGAGGCGCCCGGCCGGCTCGTGCTCGCGTTCCGGCTGCGCGGCACCCACACCGGGCCCGCCCCGACGGCGTTGGGGGACGTCCCGGCGACCGGGCTCCCCGTCGACGTCCGCGTGATCGACGTGCTGACGCTGACCGAGGGCCGGATCAGCGGCATCGTCATGGTCGCCGACGAGCTCGGGCTCCTCCACGGGCTCGGCGCGGTCGCCCTGACGACCGCCTAGCTCGAGGGGTCGGGCCGCTCCGACTCCGGCTCGCCCTCGCTCTCGACGTCCGGGATCACCGGGCCGAGGAGGTCGTCGGCGTCGACGATCCGGTAGGCGTAACCCTGCTCGGCGAGGAAGCGCTGGCGGTGGGCGGCGTACTCGGCGTCGACCGAGTCGCGGGCCACGACGGAGTAGAAGTGCGCCTGGCGCCCGTCGCCCTTGGGCCGCAGGATGCGGCCGAGGCGCTGGGCCTCCTCCTGGCGCGAGCCGAAGGTCCCGGACACCTGGATCGCGACCGAGGCGTCGGGCAGGTCGATGGAGAAGTTCGCGACCTTCGACACGACCAGCACGGGGATCTCCCCGCGCCGGAACCGGTCGAACAGCTCCTCGCGCTCCTTGTTCTTCGTCGAGCCCTGGATGACGGGCGCGTCGAGGGCGACGCCGAGCTCGTCGAGCTGGTCGAGGTAGGCCCCGATGACCAGCGCGGGCTCGCCGCGGTGGCGCTCGAGGATGCTCTTGACCACCGGGATCTTCGTGCGCGCGCAGGCGCAGAGCCGGTAGCGCTCCTCGGCCTCGGCGGTGGCGTAGATGATCCGCTCGTTGTCGGTCATGGTCACGCGGACCTCGACGCAGTCGGCGGGCGCGATCCAGCCCTGGGCCTCGATGTCGCGCCACGGCGCGTCGTAGCGCTTGGGCCCGATGAGCGAGAAGACGTCGCCCTCGCGGCCGTCCTCGCGGACCAGCGTCGCGGTGAGCCCGAGGCGGCGGCGCGACTGGAGGTCGCTCGTCATGCGGAAGACGGGCGCGGGGAGCAGGTGCACCTCGTCGTAGATGATCAGGCCCCAGTCGCGGGAGTCGAACAGCTCCAGCGCCCGGAACTCGCCCTTGGTCTTGCGGGTCATCACCTGGTAGGTCGCGATGGTGACGGGGCGGATCTCCTTGCGCTCGCCGGAGTACTCGCCGATCTCCTCCTCGGTCAGCGACGTGCGCGCGATCAGCTCGCGCTTCCACTGCCGGCCGGCCACCGTGTTGGTGACGAGGATCAGCGTCGTCGCCCCGGCCCGCGCCATCGCCGCGGCGCCGACCAGCGTCTTGCCGGCGCCGCAGGGCAGCACGACCACGCCCGAGCCGCCGTGCCAGAAGCCCTCGACGGCGTCGGCCTGGTAGTCGCGCAGCTCCCAGTCGGTCTGGTCGAGGCTGATCGGGTGGGCCTCGCCGTCGACGTAGCCCGCGAGGTCCTCGGCGGGCCAGCCGATCTTGAGCAGCGCCTGCTTGAGCCGCCCGCGCTCCGAGGGGTGCACCGCGACGGTGTCGTCGTCGATGCGGTCCCCGAGCATCGGGGTGATCTTCTTGTTCCGCAGGACCTCCTCGAGCACGGCGCGGTCGGTGGACAGCATCACCAGGCCGTGGATCGGGGAGTTCGTCAGCTGCAGGCGCCCGTAGCGCCCCATCGTGTCGACGACGTCGACCAGCAGCGCCTGCGGCACCGCGTAGCGGCTGTACTGCACGAGGGCGTCCACGACCTGCTCGGCGTCGTGGCCCGCGGCGCGCGCGTTCCACAGCGCCAGCGGGGTGACGCGGTAGGTGTGGACGTGCTCGGGGGCGCGCTCGAGCTCGGCGAACGGCGCGATGGCCTGACGAGCGGCGGGGGCGGCCTCGTGGTCGACCTCCAGCAGCAGGGTCTTGTCGGACTGCACGATGAGCGGTCCGTTGCCGGGCTGGCTCAACCTCTCGACCTCCGGGGCACATCGACGGGTGGTCCGTCCCATTGTCCCCCGTGACACCGACAAGCCGTCGGGCGGAGCAGGGACGCCGCTCGGGGAGCGTCCCACCGGTGCCGGACATTCCCGGGCGCACGACGGATACAGTGACCCCGCTCGACCCGCCCACGATGGGTGACGGCCCGACTCGTCGGCGTCGCCCGCGCCGACCGCCAGGGACACCTGACCACGCTGATGCTCTCGACCGCCGTGCACCCCGATCGCGCTGACCGCGGACACCCGCGCCTCAGCGCGGCGTCACCCACGTGCAGCCGATCGGTCCGGTCGATCGAGACCATAGCCCATCCCTGGTCACCCTCCGTCGACCAGGGACGCGGACGGCGCGGGGGAGTGCCGGGCGATGTCCGACCGACCGGCGGAACCGGGAGGACCCGTCCGTGACCACCACCGAGCGAGCACCCGAGCGCACGCCCGACCGCGCCTCGGTCCGGTACGGCACCGAGTCGCGCGACCCGCGAGGCGACGACCGGTCCGGCGGCGACTGGAGCGAGCGGCTGGCGCTGCGCAACTGGAGCCTGCCGGTCAAGCTCGCCGCGGTCCTGCTGGTCCCCACGATGTTCGTACTGGTCCTCGGCGTGCTGCGCATCGTCGAGCAGACCGACGAGGCGGCGTCCTTCGACAGCGTCCAGCAGGCGGTGTCCCTGGAGGACCGCACCTCGCAGGTCCTCGACGACCTCGCCGCCGAGCGCTCGGCGGCCGCGGTCTACGTGGCCTCCGGGCGGGCCGGTGGGGCCGGGCCGGTCGAGGAGCGCATCGGCATCACCCGCGACGCGACCTCGGAGCTGCGCCGGGCGGCCGGCGGCGCCGACTCGCTCGACCAGCAGACCACCGCGGCCTACGACCAGGCCAACGGCGAGCTCGACCAGCTCGACCGGCTGCGCGACGACGTCATCGACGGCCGGGTGGACGCCGCCGGCGCGATCGCCCGCTACACCGAGACCGTCGACACCCTCGAGGTGTTCGACCGCTCGCTGTCCCGCGAGGCCGCCGACCCCACCGTCGCCGGACCGTCGGCCGGGCTGTACGCGCTGTCGGTGGTGCGCGAGGAGGACGCCTACGTCCAGGCCGTCGTCGCCGCGGGCATCGCGGCCGGCCGTATCGACGCGCCGTCGATCGACCAGGCCCGCAACGCCACGCTGCGCCGCTCCATCGCCGTCGACGACTTCCGGTCCGCGGTCGGCACCGACGACGCCGGGCTGGCCGACGCCGTCGTCGGCCCGGACGTCGACAACCGCGACCTGCTGGCCCAGGTCGTGCTCGGACGGGGGGCCGCCGGGCTGCCGCTGCAGGTGTCGGGGCCCGACTGGGAGCGCGCCTCCGGCGCGGTGGACGACCGGGTCGGCGGCGTGGCCGAGCAGCTGCGCGGCCAGCTCCAGACCCAGGCCTCGACGCTGCAGCAGGACGCCCGCAACGGAGCCGGCATCTCCTCGGTGATCCTGCTGCTCGCGCTGCTGGCCGGCGCCGCGGTGGTCTTCTTCGTCACCCGCTCGCTGCTGCGCCCGCTGCGCCTGCTGCGCCGCACCGCCCTCGACGTCGCCGAGCGGCGCCTCCCGCAGGCCGTCCGCAGCCTGCGCGAGGGCGAGGCGCCCGACACCACGATCGTCCCGACGCCCATCACCACCCGCGAGGAGATCGGCCAGGTCGCGCGGGCGTTCGACCAGGTCCACGAGCAGGCGGTGCGCCTGGCCGCCGAGCAGGCCGGTCTCCGGTCGGCGTTCAACTCGATCTTCATCAACCTCTCGCGGCGCTCGCAGGCGCTGGTCGAGCGCCAGCTGCGGCTCATCGAGCAGCTGGAGAACTCCGAGGAGGACCCGGAGGCGCTCTCCAACCTCTTCCAGCTCGACCACCTCGCGACGCGCATGCGCCGCAACTCCGAGAACCTGCTCGTGCTCTCGGGCACCGACCTCTCGCGGCGCGGCAGCAAGCCGGTGCCGCTGGTCGACGTGCTGCGCGCGGCCGCCTCGGAGGTCGAGCAGTACCCGCGCATCGACCTCGCCCCGCCGCCCCAGGCCCAGCTCCTCGGACGCACCGCCAACGACGTCGTGCACCTCGTCGCCGAGCTGCTCGAGAACGCCACCACGTTCTCCGCGCCGGACACCCGCGTGCAGGTCCGGGCGACGCAGAACGCCGACGGCAGCGTCCTCGTCGAGCTCGTCGACGCCGGCGTCGGCATGAGCGAGGAGGACCTGCACGAGGCGAACACCAAGCTCGACTCACCGCCGACGGTCGACGTGTCGGCCTCGCGGCGCATGGGCCTGTTCGTCGTCGGCCGCCTCGCCACCCGGCACGGCATCGCCGTCTCGCTGCGCAACCGCGACGACGGCGGGGTCGTCGCGACGGCCCTCGTGCCCGCGTCCGCGGCGCTCGCCGCCGTGCCCGAGGGCGCGCCGGCAGTGCCCGGCGGCCGCTCCCGCGTCCCCGAGCAGGGGCGCGGCGGCGCCGG
>CADCTH010000362.1 GCA_902805495.1 uncultured Actinomycetospora sp. | reverse complement strand
CGCTGCTCGCCGCCTACGACGCGGTGCTCGAGGATCGCCCAGGCGCAGTTGCCCAGCGGCTGCAGCGACGGCCACGACCCGGTGGGCCAGCCCAGCGTGGACGCGGTCAGCGCGATGATCGTGCCGCCGTGGGCGACGAGCATCGCGGTCTGCGGCTCCTCGCTGCCCGCGAGCTCGTCGGCCAGCTCGTCGATCACGGGGGCCGCGCGTCGCGCGACGTCGACGCGGGACTCGCCGCCCGGCGGCGCCCACGCCGGGTCGGTGCGCCACGCCTCGAGCTCGCCGGGCCAGCCGGCCTCGACCTCGCCGCCGGTCAGGCCCTCCCACTCGCCCACCGACGTCTCGCGCAGCCGCGGCTCCGGGCGCGGGACGAGCGCGGCCTCCTTGGCCACGGCCTCCGCGGTGCGCCACGCCCGGACCTGGTCCGACGCCACGAGCAGCACCGGCTCGTAGGCGGCGAGCAGCGGGGCGGCCGCGAGGGCCTGCGCCCGGCCCGTCTCGTCGAGGTCGGGGTCGAGACGCCCCTGCATGCGGCTCTCGGCGTTCCAGGTCGTCCGTCCGTGGCGGGCCAGGACGAGGCGCTGCAGGCTCACTCCCCGGCGGCGCTCTCGTCACGATCGGCGGGCGGCCCGTACACCTCGGCGGGCAGCGGCACCGACGGGCAGTCCTTCCACAGGCGCTCGAGCCCGTAGTACTCGCGCTCCTCGGAGTGCAGGACGTGCACGACGATGTCGGCGAAGTCCAGCAGCACCCAGCGCGCCTCCTCGGTGCCCTCGCGGCGCACCGGCTTGGCGTCGAGCTCGCGGAGCTTCTCCTCGACGCTGTCGACCACGGCCTGCACCTGGCGCTCGTTGGGCGCCGAGGCGATGACGAAGCAGTCGGTGAGGGGGAGCCGCTCGGACACGTCGATCGCGACGACGTCGCGGGCGAGCTTGTCGGCGGCGGCGAGCGCAGCGGTCTCGGCGAGACGGCGCGCGCGATCGGTGACGGCCACGGGACCTCGAGGGTCGGGGATGGGAGCGAGCCGATCCTACGCGACGCCCACGACGGGCCGACGGGCTCGCGACGCCCCTATCCTGTGGTGATGCCGGACTTCGGGGACGGGCTGGCCCAGGACGCCGACCTGCTGGCCGCTGCCGAGAACGCCGTCGCGCAGGCCACCGCCCCGCTCGGCGGGCGCCGGCCGGATCTCCTGGCCGTGTTCGTCTGCCACCCCGACCCCGACGAGGTCGGGCGCGCGGGTGCGCGGGCGATGGAGGTGGCCGGCGCGCGGGTGGCGATCGGTTGCAGCGCCGGCGGCGTCATCGGCGACCGGCGCGGCGTCGAGGCGCGCCCGGCCGTCGCGGTGTGGGCGGCCGCGTTGCCCGACGCGACGCTGACCCCGTTCCGCCTCGACGCGACGCGCACCGAGACCGGCATGGTCGTCGGCGGCATGCCGAAGCGGGGTGACGACGACGCGGTCGCCCTGCTGCTCGCCGACCCCTACACGTTCCCGATCCAGGGCTTCGTCGAGCAGTCCGGCGACGTGCTGCGCGGCCTGCCCCTGGTCGGCGGCCTCGCGTCCGGGCCCGGCGGCCCCGGGGCGGCGCGGCTGTTCCTCGACGGCGTCGTGCACGAGCGCGGCGTCGTGGGCGTCACCATCGGCGGCGACGTCCGGGTCCGCACCCTGGTCAGCCAGGGCTGCCGCCCCGTCGGCCCGACGATGACGGTGACCGCGGCCGACGGCCCGCACCTGCAGGGCCTGGCCGGCGTGCCGGCCTACCGCAAGCTCGAGCAGATCCTGCGCGAGCTCGACGAGACCGAGCAGCAGATGGTGGCGCAGGGTCTGCACCTCGGCGTCGCGATGGACGAGTACGCCGACGACCACCGCCAGGGCGACTTCCTCATCCGTGGCGTCGTCGGCGCCGACCCCGAGGAGGGCACGATCACCGTCGGCGACGTCGTCGAGGTGGGGCGCACCGTGCGGTTCCAGGTGCGCGACGCCGCGAGCGCCGACGCCGACCTCGACTGGCTGATGACGCGCTTCCGCGGCGACGGCGCGACCTCCGGGGCGTTGCTGTTCTCCTGCAACGGGCGCGGGCGGGCCATGTTCCCCGACGCCGACCACGACGTCCTCGCCCTGCAGCGGGGCCTCGCGCCGCAGGGCGTCGCGGGCTTCTTCGCCGCCGGCGAGATCGGCCCCGTCGCCGCCCGCAACCACCTGCACGCCTTCACGGCCTCGGTGCTCGCGTTCGGCGGAGACGCCTGACCCGGGGACGACCCGTTCGGGGACCGCTCCTACCGTGGTCGGGCCCATCCGCCGCCCCCGGAGGTCCGAGACCCCATGACGATCGCGCACCGGCCCGACGCGCGTCTCCCGGACGACGTCGTCTCGCTCCTGCGCGGCCCGAACCGGGGGTTCGTCGCGACGGTGCGGCCGGACGGGTCCGCGGAGACCACCGAGACCTGGTGGGTCGACACCGACGGCACGCACGTGGTGGTCAATGCGGTGGAGGGCCTCCAGGAGGTCCACAACGTGCGCCGCGACCCCCGCATCTCGGTCGCCGTGGCCGACGCGGGCCGGCCCGACCGCTACGTCTCGGTGCGCGGCCGCGTCGTCGAGGTGACCCCGGAGGGCGCCGCCGAGCACCTCGACACGCTCGCGCGCCGCTACCTCGGCGGCCCCTACCCCGGCGACCGGCGCCAGACGCGCCTGATCCTGCGCATCGCGCCGACGGCCGTGCACCGCGGCGGCTGAGCACCCGCCGGGCTACTCCGACGCGACGTGCTAGGTGGGGCCGAGCACCGCGCCCTGCGGACGGCGCCGGTAGAGCCCGCGCTTGGCGATGTACTGCACGACGCCGTCGGGCACGAGGTACCAGACCGGCTCGCCGGCGGCGACGCGCTCGCGGCACGCCGTGGACGAGATGGCCATGGCCGGCACCTCGAGCAGGCTCACCGCGCCGCGCGGCAGGTGGTCGCCATCGAGCTCGAAGCCGGGCCGGGTGACGCCGACGAAGTGCGCGAGCCGGAACATCTCGTCGGCGCGGTGCCACGACAGGATCTGCTCGAGGGCGTCGGCGCCGGTGATGAAGAACAGCTCGTCGTCGGGGAAGATCCTCGCCAGGTCCTGCAGGGTGTCCACGGTGTAGGTCGGGCCGTCGCGGTCGACGTCGACGCGGCTGACGGTGAACCGCGGGTTGGACGCGGTGGCCACGACCGTCATGAGGTAGCGGTCCTCGGCGGCGCTGACCACGTCGGCCGCCTTGCGGTAGGGCTGCCCGGTGGGGACGAAGACGACCTCGTCGAGCGCGAACCGGATCTGCGCCTCGCTCGCGGCCACGAGGTGTCCGTGGTGGATGGGGTCGAACGTCCCGCCCATGACCCCGATCCGGCGGCCGCTCATCCGTTCAGCCTAGGTCGTCGCGTGCACGGGAGGCGTCTCACACCGGCAGCAGCCCCGACACCACGCCCGCGAGCTGGGCGGCCGTGCGGCACTCGTGCATCGGGACGACCTGCCCGTAGCGGCGCGCGGCCGAGTCGCCGGTCCCCCACTGGACCTGCGGCTCCGGGTTGAGCCAGTGCACGTGGCGGGCCTTCTCGGCGAGGTCGGCGAGCACGGTGAGGTTCGGGTCGCGGTAGTTGGTGCGGGCGTCGCCGAGCAGGAGCAACGAGGTGCGCGGGCCGACGACGTCCGGCCAGCCCTCGCGGAACCGCCCGAGCGCGGCGCCGTAGTCGCTGTGCCCGTCGAACGCGATGAGCCCGGGCCGCGCGGTGATCTCTCTCATCACGCCGCCGAGGTCGTTGCCGGGGCCGAAGAGGTCGGTGACCTCCACGCACCCGTCGACGAAGCAGAAGATCCGGATGCGGGAGAACTGCTCGCGCAGGGCCTGGACCAGCATCATCGTGAAGTGGCTGAACCCCGCCACCGAGCCCGAGACGTCGCAGAACAGCACCAGCTCGGGCCGCCCGGGGCGCGGGCGGCGGTACGCCGGGCGCATGGGCACCCCGCCGGTGGACATCGACCGGCGCAGCGTGCGGCGCAGGTCCATCGGGCCACGCCGGGCCCGGCGCCGGCGCGCGGCCAGGCGCGAGGCGAGGTG
>CADCTH010000361.1 GCA_902805495.1 uncultured Actinomycetospora sp. | reverse complement strand
GTGACGATCGGCGGCGAGGCCCCCGCCACCGCGCCGATCCTGCGCCCGGGCGCCCCCGCCTCGGTGCCCGGCACGGCGACGCCGGCCCCGGAGGACGAGAGCGCACCGACCGGCGGCACCGCGGGCGAGGCCGGGGCGGGCGAGGCCGACGGCGGCCAGCCGGCCCCGGGCCTGCCGCTGCCGTCCCTGCCGGTCCCCGGTCTGGGCGGCGGCGGCGGTTCCTAGCGGGTGGACGTCGGCCCCGAGCGCTTCGAGGAGCTCGTCGCCGACGCGCTCGACGAGCTGCCCGAGCCCCTGACGCGGGCGATGGACAACGTCGTCGTGCTCGTCGACGACCGGAACCCCGACGATCCGGAGCTGCTCGGGCTCTACGAGGGCGTGGCGCTGACCGAGCGCTACAGCGACTACGGCGGCCACCTGCCCGACCGGATCACGCTGTACCGCCTGGCGCTCGCCGACGTCTGCGAGGACGAGGACGAGCTGCGCGAGGAGGTCGCGGTGACCGTCGTGCACGAGGTCGCGCACCACTTCGGCATCGACGAGGAGACGCTGCACCGCCTCGGCTGGGGCTGAGCCACCCCGTGAGCTACCCCGTGACGTCGTCCGTGGCGGGCAGCCCGCCCGGCACGGCGCTGCGCCAGGCCACGAGCTCCCAGCCGCCGCCGCGGGGGCGCAGGACGACGCGGCCGCAGTTGGCGACGTGCTCCTCGTCGCGGGGCGGGGTCCCGACGTGCTCGACGAGCTCCTGCGCGACCAGGCGCAGCGCGGCCCCGTGGCTGACCAGCACGACCGTGCCGCCCCCCGCGTGGCGCTCGCGCAGGTCGGCGACGACGGGCAGGTAGCGGTCGAGCAGGTCGCGCCCGCTCTCCCCGCCGGGGTGCGCGGCGTCCAGGTCGCCGTCGAGCCAGCGGTCGACGACGCCGCGGAACACCGCGATCGAGGGCTCGTCGTTGCGGCCCTCGAGCTCGCCGACCTGCACCTCGTGCACCCCGCTGACCTCGACGGGCGGCACGTCGAGCTGCTCGGCGACGAGGTCCGCGGTCTCGCGGGCCCGCCGCGCCGGCGAGTGGTACAGCGCGACGACCGTGCCCTCGGCGCCCTCCGCGAGCTCGTGCCCCAGCGCCCGGGCCTGCGCGCGGCCGAGCTCGGTGAGCGGGGGTCCGGGCAGCACGGTGTCGAGGACCCGGTCGACGTTGGCCTGCGTCTGCCCGTGGCGCGCCAGCACCAGGCGCAGGTCGCTCACGCGCCGGTCCCGTCGCGCAGCGCGGTGAGCCACGACGCGGCCTCGGTGTAGTCCTTCACCGTCTGGCCCGGGCCCCGGTCGGCGACGGTCGCGGCGCCGCCACCCGGGAGGTGCGCCCGCGGGTAGGAGCCGAGGAACCGCACGTCGGTGCACCGGCGGCGCAGCGCGGCCAGCGCCTCGCCCATCGCCGGGTCGGCGACGTGGCCGGTGCCGTCGAGGAAGAACCAGTACTCGCCGCGGCGGTCCTTGAGCGGACGGGACTCGATGCGCGTGAGGTCGACCCCGCGCACCGCGATCTCGGTGAGCACGGCCAGCAGGGCGCCCGGCACGTTGTGCGTGGTGGCGGCCAGCGAGGTGCGGTCGGCGCCGGTGGGCGCGGGCGGCGGGCGCCCGTCGGGCGGGCGCACGAGCACGAAGCGCGTCACCGCGTCCCCGGTGTCGTGCACCCCGGACGCCAGCTCGACGAGGCCGTGGTGGGCGGCGGCGACGGGCGCGCAGACCGCGGCGTCGACCTCGCCGGCCGCGACCTGGGCGGCCGCCGCGGCCGTCGAGGACGTCAGGCGCACCTCGGCGCCGGGGAGGTGCTGGGCGATCCAGCGGCGGGTCTGGGCCTCGCCGTGGGGGTGCGAGGCGACGCTCGCCACGGCCTCGGCCGTGGTGCCCGGGCGCACGAGCACCGAGAAGCGCACCGGCAGCAGGATCTCGCGCACGATCACCAGCGGGGGCGTCTCCACCAGCCCGTCCATGGTGGCCGGCACCCCGCCCTCGACCGAGTTCTCCACCGGCACGCACGCCGCGTCCGCCTCGCCCGCGCGCACGGCGTCGAGCGCCGCGGTCGTGCTGGGCAGGGGGCGCAGCGCGGGCTCGGGGTCGCCGGGCGCCCTACCGAGAGCGCTGTCGAGGTCGCCGGGATCCAGGGTGCGGAGCGCCTGCTCGCAGAACGTCCCGTGCGGGCCGAGGAACGCCACCCGATGTGTCGAGCTCCGCTGCGCTCCGTCTCCTGCCCGCAGACCGGTCACGCCCACCGAGCGTACGGCCTCGCCCCGATCGCTCAGAGCAGGCCGAGCCGTGCGAGCTCGGCGCCGTGGCTCGCGGCCGCGGTCGAGCCGAACGACGAGAACAGCGAGCGCAACCGCACCGCCGCCGCGGAGTCGGCCGCCGCGAGCTCCGCGGCCAGCGCGGCCCCGTCGGTGACGCGCAGCGCCTCGCCGATCCGCTCCTCGGTGTCCTCGCCGGGGCCGGCGGCCTGGGCGCGCAGGGTGGCCACCAGCAGGTTGAGCCAGCCGTGGTGGGTGAAGCCGGTGTCGGGGTCGGTGTGGCGCACCGCGGCCTGCAGCCCGATGCTCGCCGTGAACGACCGCCCCGCGCCCACGACCAGCGCGAGGAAGCCGGCGACGTCGTGGACACCCGGGAACGCCCCGGCGCGCCCGCCGCCACAGCGCAGCTTGGGGCGGCAGCCGTGGTCGACGACCCGGCGCACCCCGGCCAGCCAGTCCGCGGAACCCTCGGCGTCGGGGCGCCGCGGCTCGACCACGGCCACGACCTCCTCGGGCACGAACTCGGTGACCCGCTCGAGCCAGACCGTGTCGACGTCGTGCGGGGCCGGCATCTCGACGGTCCGGGGGTCGAGGAGGGCGGCGCGCGACGAGGTCAGCGACAGCGCCTTGGGCACGCCGCCGAGCCCGGTGTCGACGGCCAGCGCGATCGGCATCGGTCCGGCGGGCCGGCGCTTGACCAGCTGGGCGACGAGCTCCGAGATCCGGGAGACCGGGACGACGAGCGAGCCGAGCAGGCCACCGACGTCGCCGGCGCGGGCGGCGAGGTGGGCGTCCACGACCGTCGCCATGTCCGGGCGCGGGCCCTCCGCCACGAGCGCCGCGTCGTCGACGATGGCGCGGAGGACCGGGGGCACACCGTCGACCGGTGCCCCGCCGGCCTCGGGGACGGTGGACACGAGCGCACGGTAGCGCTCGGTCCGCCGCGGCCCCGGCACCGGCCCGGGGATCCACGCCTCCCCGCCGCGGTCTCGCCTCCGGAGCAGAAGTGAGGTTAGGCTCCCCTCAGTTCACCGGACCCGAGGAGCCCGATGGCCAGGAGCCGACCCCCCGCGCCACCCGTCCCCACCCCCGCCGAGCGCGCCCGGACCCTCGCCGGCCGGGCGCAGCACGCCTCGGTCGTCGGTCAGGTGATCGGTGCCGGCGGTGGGTCCGACCTGCGCGCCGCCCCGACGCTGCACCACGTGCCCGCGACGGGCGCCGCGACGCTCCAGTTCCCCTCCGACCACCCGCTCGTCCTCCACGCCCGCGAGCGCGGCGACGCGCTGCTGCGCGTGCTGCTCGAGCTCGCCGACGTCGCGCCGGTGACCGTGCGCCGCCCGGTGCGCGGGCTGCTGTGGCTGTCGGGTCGCCTGCGGGTGCTGCCGCTGCGGGTGGCCCGGCGCGCGGCGCTGCGGATCGCCGCCGAGCTGCCCGACGAGCGCCTGCTCGACGTCGGCCACGGCGAGGCGCTGCTGCGCCTCGAGCCCGCGATGGTCGTGCTCTCCGACGCCGAGGGCACCGAGGCCCTCAGCCCGACCGCGATGGCCGCCGCGCCGCCCGACCCCGTCGCGGCCGCCGGCGACCGCTGGCTCGCCCACCTCGCGGCCGCGCACGCCGGCACGCTGTCCTCGCTGGTCCCCCGGCTGCCCCCGCAGCTGCGGCTTCCCGGGCACCGCCTGGCCCCGCTCGGGGTCGACCGCTACGGCCTGCGCCTGCGCGTCGAGACCGAGCGCGACGACCACGACGTGCGCCTGCCCTTCACCGCGCCGCTGTCCTGCCCGGGCCAGCTCGGCGGGGCCGTGCGCGCGCTGATCGGCGACGAACGCCGCGACGAGGTGCCCGGGCTGCCGCCTATGCCGCGTCCCGCAGCGGACGCGTGATCTTCCGCTCCGCCACGAACGACACGAACGGGACGGTGCCCGCGAGCGCCACGAGCACGGCGCGGCCCACCGGCCAGCGGTCGCGGTAGGCGAGGTCGGCGGTGAGCAGCAGGTAGCCCATGTACAGGAAGCCGTGGACCGGCCCCACGATCGCCACGACGGTGCCGTCGCCGGCCAGGTACTTCAGCGGCATCCCGACCAGCACGAGCACGAGCAGCCCGACACCGACCACCCACGCGCCGACGCGGTAGCGCTTGAGCGCGGCGACGACGTCGGGGGTGGGCCGGGCCTGCGGCGCGGACGTCTCGGACGCCCCGGACGCGGTCACGACGGATCGGTCTCCTTCTGCTCACGAGCGGCGAGCTCGGCGAGTGCCGCGTTGTAGCGCGCCCGCTCCGGGGCCGGCGCGCCGCCGGCGTCGAGCCCG
>CADCTH010000360.1 GCA_902805495.1 uncultured Actinomycetospora sp. | reverse complement strand
GGAGGCGGGGGCGCGCCGTGGCCTCTCCCGACGACGGGTCCGACGCCCGCCCGGTGAGTTCAGCCGTCGCCTCGCTGCTCGCGCACCCGCGCTTCGAGGTGGCGCCGGTGGCGGGCGTGCTCGAGGCCGCCGCCGACCTGCCCGCCGGGGCGACGGTGGCGGTGACCGCCTCCCCGAGCCGTGGTCCGGCGGCCACGATCGAGGTCGCCGAGGGCCTCGCCGCGCGGGGGTTCGCGGCCGTGCCCCACCTCGCGGCCCGCAGCCTGCTCGACCGCGGCGAGCCGGCCGACCACCTCGACCGGCTCGCCGCGGACGGCGTCGCCGAGGTGTTCGTCGTGGGCGGCGACGCCCGGGAGCCGGCCGGGGAGTTCGCCGACGGCCTCGCCCTGCTGCGGGCGATCGAGGAGCTCGGGCGCCGCCCGCCGCGGGTGGGCGTGCCGTCGTACCCCGACGGTCACCACCGCATCGCGGCCGACGTGCTGTGGGCGGACCTGGCGGCCAAGCGCCCGCACGCCGACCACACCGTCACGCAGCTGTGCTTCGACGCCGACCTCGTCTCCGGCTTCGTCGCGCAGGCACGGGAGCGGGGGATCGACCTGCCGGTGATCGCCGGCGTCCCCGGCGTCGTCGACACCGCCCGGCTGCTGCGGATCAGCGTCCGCATCGGCGTCGCCGACGCGGTGCGGTTCGCCCGCTCCCACCGCACGACGGCCGGGGCGCTGCTACGGCGCAGTCTCACCGGTCCAGCTCCGCTCCGCTCCGTGTCGGGGAGCCACCGGCCCGACGAGCTGGTGGCGGCGCTCGCTGCCGGCGGGGCCGACCTCGCGGGACTGCACCTCTACACGTTCAACCAGATCGAGCCGACCGTGCGGTGGCTGTCGCAGGCCCGCCGCGCGGCCGCCTGAGGCCGGAGAGCCTCGGGAGAGAGGGGGAGCCGTGAGCTCACTCCCGGATCGGGCCCAGGTCGTCGTGATCGGGGCCGGCATCGTCGGCAACGCCGTCGTGCACCACCTCGCCCGCCTCGGGTGGCGGGACATCGTGCTGGTGGACAAGGGGCCGCTGCCCGACCCCGGCGGCTCCACCGGTCACGCGTCGAACTTCGCCTTCCCGGTGGACCACAGCCGCGAGATCACGCTGCTGACCGGCGACTCGATGCGCCAGTACACCGAGCTCGGCACGCTGACCACGTGCGGGGGCATCGAGGTGGCCCGCACCCCCGAGCGCGTCCAGGAGCTGCACCGACGCATGTCCTCGGCGCGCGCCTGGGGCGTCGACGCCGAGCTGATCAGCCCGGCCGCGGTGGCGGAGAAGGTCCCGTTCCTCGACCCGTCCGTGGTCCTCGCCGGCTTCTGGACACCGTCGGTGGCGGTCGTCGACCCGCTGCGCGCCGGCGAGCTGATGCGCGAACGGGCCGTCGCGGCGGGCGCGCTGACGGTGTCGGCGCTGACCGAGGTGCTCGCGATCGAGACCGGGGACGGCCGCGTGCGCCGGGTCCGCACCGACCGCGGCGACGTCGACACCGAGTACGTGGTGGTCGCGTGCGGGGTCTGGAGCCCCCGCATCGCCGCGCTCGCCGGGGCGACGATCCCGCTCACACCCGCCGTGCACCAGATGATCGACGTCGGCCCGATCGAGGAGCTGGCGGCCACCGGCCGGGAGATCGCGTTCCCGATCGTCCGCGACATGGATCCGCTGATGTACGAGCGGCAGAGCGGCGCCGACCTGGAGATCGGGTCCTACGCCCACCGGCCCATCCTGTGCGATCCCGACGAGATCCCGTCGCTGGCCGCGGCCGCGCTCTCGCCCACCCAACTGCCGTTCACCCCCGACGACTTCGACCCGCAGATGGAGGCGGCGCTCGAGCTCTTCGGCGGCATCCTCGACCGCCCCGACGCGGGCATCCGGCACGCCATCAACGGGCTGCTCTCGCTCACCCCCGACGGCCACCCGCTGCTCGGGGAGACCCCGGAGGTGCGGGGCCTGTGGTCCGCCGCGGCGGTCTGGATCAAGGAAGGTCCCGGGGTCGGCCGGCTGATCGCCGAGTGGATGACCTGCGGCGCCCCCGAGATCGACCCGGCCGCCGCGGACATCGCGCGGTTCGCCCCGCACGAGCGCACCCGCGCGCACGTCCGGGCCCGCGCCGCCGAGGGCTTCAACAAGACCTACGGGATCACCCACCCCCGCGAGCAGTGGAGCTCCGACCGCGGTGTCCGCCGCTCGCCCTTCCACGAGCGCCAGCGGGCGCTGGGCGCCGAGTTCTTCGAGGTCGCGGGCTGGGAGCGCCCGCAGTGGTACCGGTCCAACGAGCCCCTCGTGGCCGAGCTCGGCGTCGAGGACCGACCGCACGAGTGGGACGCGCGCTGGTGGTCGCCGATCATCAACGCCGAGCACCTGGCGATGCGCCGGGCCGCCGCGATGATCGACCTCAGCGCGTTCTCCCAGTTCGACGTGCAGGGACCGGGCGCGCTCGCGTTCCTCCAGCACCTGACGGTGGCCCAGATGGACCGGCCCGTCGGGCGCGTGGTCTACACGCCCGTCCTGGGCCCGGACGGCGGCTTCCGCAGCGACCTCACCGTGGTGCGCCTCGGCGACGCGCACTTCCGCGTCGTCACCGGCGGCGCCGACGGGGCCCGCGACCTCGCCTGGTTCCGGCGGCACCTGCCCGGTGACGGGTCGGTGGCGCTGCACGACGTGACCTCCGCGGTGTGCACCCTCGGGCTCTGGGGCCCCCGGGCACGTGACGTCCTCGCCGCCGTCACCGACGACGACATCTCGGACGCCGCGTTCCCGTTCGCCACCGCGCGGTGGCTGACGGTCGGGTCGGTCCCGGTGCTCGCGCTGCGCCTGTCCTACGTCGGCGAGCTCGGCTGGGAGCTGCACGCGGCCACCGAGACCGGCGCGCGGCTGTGGGACGCGCTCGCCGCGGCCGGGGAACCGCACGGCCTCGTGCCCGCCGGCATCGGCGTCTACGGCACCACCGCGCGCATCGAGAAGGGCTACCGGCTGATGGGCCACGAGCTCGACGCCGAGCACGGGCCGGTGGAGGCCGGGCTCGCGCTGCCCCGGCTCAAGGCGCAGGACTTCGTCGGCAAGGCCGCCTACACGAAGGCGCGGGAGGGCGAGCCCGAGGCGACGCTGTGCACGCTGCGCCTCGACGGGGCGCGGGACGCGTCCGGTCTGCGGCGCTACCCGCAGGGCGGCGAGCCGGTGCTGACGCCCGACGGCGGGCGCATCACCGACAGCCGCGGCCGGCCGTCGTACGTGACGAGCGCGGGCGCGGCCCCGTCGCTGGGGACGCACCTGCTCATGGCGTACCTGCCGCCCCGGCACGCCGTCGAGGGCACCGAGCTGCTCGTCGAGTACCTGGGGGAGCGGTACCCGGTGACGGTCGCCCGCGCCGGGCGCACGCCGCTGTTCGACCCCGACGACACGCGGATGCGGGGGTGACCCGGTCATGGACGTCCTCGTGTGCGTGAAGCGCGTGCCCGCGGTGGGCTCGGAGATCCTGCTGACCGCCGACGCGACGGCGATCGACACCCGCCACCTCGGCTTCACCATCGGCCCCCACGAGGAGTGCGCGGTCGAGGAGGCGGTGCGCATCGCCGAGCGCACCGGCGGTTCCGCCGGGGTGCTCACCGTCGGTCCGCCCGAGGCCGACGAGCAGCTGCGCTACGCGATGTCGATGGGCGCCGACCACGCGGTCCGGGTCGACGACCCGGTCGCGGACCCCGACCCGGAGACCACCGCCGCGGCGATCACGGCCGCGCTGCGCGGGCTGCCGCCCGACGTGGTCCTGTTCGGCGAGGCCTCCGCCGACGCCGGGCACGCGCAGGTCGGGTTCCGGGTCGCGTGCGCGCTGCGGCGCCCCGTGGTCGGCGGGGTGAAGGGGATCGGGCTCGACGGGGACCGGGTGACCCTGCGGTGCGACGCGCCCGACGGGGTGGAGGTGCACGAGGCACCGCTGCCCGCGGTCGCGGCCGTGCTCGAGGGCCTCAACCTGCCGCGCTACCCGACGATCAAGGGACGGCTGCGGGCGAAGAAGGCGACGGTCCGGGTGATCGCCCCGGACCTGTCGACCGGTCGGCTGCGGACCCTGCGGCTGCGCCACCGGCCCGAGGCCCGCGCGGAGACCGTCGTGCTGGGACGTGGCGCCGCGGCGGCGCCCGCGGTGGTGGACGTCCTCGCCGACCTGGGGATGGTGCGCTGATGGTGCTGACCGTGATCGAGAGGAACGGCGACGGGACCCCCACCGCCGAGTCCGCCGAGGTCCTCGCCGCCGCGCGGGACCTCGCCGAGCAGCTCGGGGTGCCCGTGGCGGCGGTGGCCGTCGGCGACGCCGGGGACCTGCCCGACGACCTGGCCAAGCGCGGCGTCGCGCAGCTGCACCTGCTCCAGCACGCGCTGCTCGCCGACGGGTCGCCGTCGTGCACCGGGGAGGCCCTGTCCCAGCTGGTGGCGGCGCAGCGGCCCGCCGCGGTGCTCGCGCCCGGCACCGACCGCAGCACGGAGGCGATGGCGTGGGCGGCGGCGGAGCTCGGGGTGCCGCTCGCCACCGCGTGCACGGAGATACGCCCGGGGATCCGCCCGGGCGAGCCGTGGGAGGTCACCCGCGAGCGCTCGGGCGGCATCCTGCTGGAGGACGCCGTCCTCGACGCGCCGATCCGGCTCGCCACGGTGCGCCCCGGCGCGCCGGTCCCGAGCGAGACGGCCGCGGCGCACGAGGTCACGGTGCACGTCCTCGTCCCGGACCTGGACGCGTCGGTGCCCCGCGCCCGGCTCGTCGACCGCCGGCCCCGGGCGGCGGGCATGACGCTGACCACCGCTCCGGTGGTGGTCGCGGGCGGGCGCGGCGTCGGCGGCGCCGACGGCGACGCCGTGCTCGAGGAGCTCGCCGGGCTCGTCGGCGGGGCCGTGGGGTGCTCGCGGGTGGCCACCAACAACGGGTGGCGCCCGCACGCCGACCAGGTCGGCCTCACCGGTACCCGGATCAGCCCCGACCTCTACGTCGCGTGCGGCATCAGCGGCGCCACCCAGCACTGGGTGGGGTGCATGAACGCCCGGTCGATCCTCGCCGTCAACACCGACCCCGAGGCGCCGATGGTCACCCGCGCGACGTGGGCCGTCATCGGCGACGTGCACGAGGTGCTGCCCGCGGTGATCGCGGAGCTCCGGCGACGATCCGGGCGGTGACCACCGCCGGGGCTGGCGTCCGTGGCGGGCGCGGGGTCGGGTTACCGTGGATGTCGTGTCGTCGTATCCCCCTCCCCGCCCGCCGTCGGGGCCGTACGGACGCGGTCCCGGTGGTGGCTCCGGTGGTGGCTTCGGTGGTGGCTTCGGTGGCGGGCACGGTGGCCACGGTGGCCCGCCGCCCCGGCGGGGCCGCACGGGTCGCGCCGTGCGGGTCGACCCCGTGCTCGTCGAGCTCGGGGCCGGGCTCGTGTGGCTCGCCGTGGGCACGCTCGGGCTCGGCGCGGGCGGCGCGGGCGCGCTCGTGCTCGCGATCGGCATCGCGGTCGCCATCGTCATCGGGGTCGAGAACCGCCGCCGCGGCCCGCGCCTGTTCGACACGTCCCGCTCCACCGAGGTGCTCCGCCTCGCCGGTGGCGTGCTCGCGCTGGTGGTCCTCGCCTCGCTCGTGCTCGGCCTGCTCAGCTCGTCGGCGTTCCTGCCCGGGCTCGCGCTGGTGCTCACCGGCGCCGCGTTCGTGCTGCTCAGCCGCGCGACCGGCCAGCACCCGACCCGCTGGCTGGGGTTCGCGCTCGTCGCCGCGGGCCTGCTGTCCGCGCTGCTGACCACCATGCTCGGCGGCGGCTTCGTCACCCAGGGCCTGCTGGGCATCCTCGCCGGCGTCCTCGTGCTGCTGTCCGCGGCCGACCGCGTCGGCCTGGTCGAGATGCTGCGGGACCGGTCGCGATGACCGAGCCCGTCACCGAGCCCGCCACCGAGCCCGCCACCGAGCCGGGCCCGCTGCCGGTGCTGTCGCTGTCGCCCGCGGGCACCCGGCGCACGCGCCCGGCGCGCCACCTCGCCGACCTCGACACCGACGCCCGCCGCGCCGCGGTCGCCGAGCTCGGCCTCCCCGCGTTCCGGGCCGACCAGCTCTCGCGGCACTACTTCAGCCGCCTCGAGAGCGACCCGGCGACGATGACCGACCTGCCCGCCGCGGCCCGCGACGCGGTGGGCCCGGCGCTGCTGCCGCAGCTGCTCGCCCCCACCTCGGTGGTCGAGTGCGACGGCGGTACCACGCGCAAGACGCTGTGGCGCGCGAACGACGGGGTGCTCGTCGAGAGCGTGCTCATGGGCTACCCGGACCGCGCCACCGTCTGCATCTCCAGCCAGGCCGGCTGCGGCATGGCGTGCCCGTTCTGCGCCACCGGCCAGGGCGGGCTCGAGCGCAACCTGTCGACCGCCGAGATCGTCGAGCAGGTCCGCTCGGCCGCCGCCGCCGTGCGCGACGGTGGGCTGGGCCCGGACCTGCGCCGCCTGTCCAACGTCGTGTTCATGGGCATGGGCGAGCCGCTGGCCAACTACCGGCGCGTCGTCGACGCCGTGCACCGCCTCTGCGACGCGCCGCCCGCCGGGCTGGGGCTCTCGCAGCGCTCGGTGACGGTGTCGACCGTCGGGCTCGTGCCGGCGATCCACCGCCTCGCCGACGAGGGCCTGCAGGTCACGCTCGCGGTCTCGCTGCACACGCCGGACGACGAGCTGCGCGACAGCCTCGTGCCGGTCAACCAGCGCTGGCCGGTGGCCGAGGTGTTCGCCGCGGCCCGCCGCTACGCCGACGTCACCGGGCGCCGCATCTCCATCGAGTACGCCCTGATCCGCGACGTCAACGACCAGCCGTGGCGCGCCGACCTGCTGGCCAAGCTGGCGCACCGGCACCTGGGCCGCCTGGTGCACGTCAACCTCATCCCGCTCAACCCGACGCCGGGCAGCAAGTGGGACGCGAGCCCCGCGCCGGTGCAGGCGGAGTTCGTCCGCCGGGTGCGCGACGGCGGGGTGGCGTGCACGGTCCGCGACACCCGCGGGCGCGAGATCGCCGGGGCCTGCGGCCAGCTCGCGGCCACCGCCCGGCCGTGAGCCCCGGGCCGCGCAGCCACGAGGTCCGTCGCCTCGTCCCGCACGTGGCCGAGGGCGCCGCGGACGCCGACACCGTCACGTGGACGCGGGCGGTGCAGTCCGCGTTCCTCGGTCCGCGCATGGACCCGGGCGACCTGGCCCGGGCCGCCGCGGCGTACGCGGGGCAGCGGCTGCGCGGGGTGTACGAGACCGCCGACCCCGCACCCGTGGCCACCCTGCGCTCGTGGGACGCGCGGATGGCGGTGCCCGGGGGCGAGGTGGGCGTCGACGCGGTCAGCTCCATCGGCGTGCGGTCGACCCACCGCCGGCGCGGGCTGCTGCGCGCGGTGCTCACCGACGACCTCGCCGAGGCGGCCCGCGACGGCACCCCGGTGGCCGCCCTGACCTCGACGCAGGGCGCGCTCTACGAGCGGTTCGGGTTCGGGCTGGCCACCTGGACGCGCTCGCTGTCGCTCGACACGCGCCTCCCGGCGTTCCGCGACCCGGTGCCGACCGGGCGCCTGCGAACCCTCGACGTCGCGAAGCTCGGGCCCGCCGCCGCGCCGGTGGCCGACCGCGCCCGGCGCCGGCACCCGGGGTCGCTGGACCGCGCGGACGGCTCGTGGGCGCCGCTGCTCACCGGCGAGGTGGGCTTCTCCGGCATGGTGCCCGACCGCGGGCGGCACGCCGTCCTGTGGTCGGACGGCACCGGACGCCCGGGCGGCTACGTCGTCTACCGCGTCGCGCGCGGCTGGGGGGAGACGGGCGTCGCCGACATCGCCGTGCTCGACCTGCAGACGACCACCCCGGAGTCCTACCGCGAGCTGTGGCGCCACCTGGCCTCGCTCGACCTCGTCGGCACCGTGACCTGGTCCGACGCGTCGGTCGACGAGCCGCTGCCCTGGCTGCTCGCCGACCCGCGGACCGTGACCCTGGGTACCAGCCGCGAGATGCTCTGGCTGCGGGTGCTCGACGTCCCCGCGGCCCTGACCGCCCGCCGCTACCCGGTGACCGACCGGGTCGTGCTGCGCGTGCACGACCCCGGCGGCCCCGCCCACGGCGCCTGGGCGCTCGACACGTCCGACCCCGTCAGCCCGGCGGCCGCGTCCACGCGCGACGAGCCCGACGTCGCCCTCGACGCCCCGGCGCTCGCCTCGGTCTACCTGGGCGGCGTCGACCCGCGGGTGCTCGCCCGCGCCGGGCGTCTCGAGGAGCTCACGCCGGGCGCCGCGGGCCGGCTCGCGCGCCTGTTCGCCGCCCCGAGCGTGCCCTGGAACGGCATCCGGTTCTGACTACCATCGGCGCGCGAGCGGGGCGGCACCGCGTCGCCGACGCACCCGACGAGCGGAGGGGCCGTGACGGGTGAACGGTTCGGGCCCTACCGGATCGAGGGCCTGCTCGGCCGCGGGTCGATGGGTGAGGTGCACCGGGCCACGGACCTCCGCAAGGACCGCGTCGTCGCGCTCAAGCGCCTGGCGGCCGCCCACAGCGACGACGACGGCTTCGCGACGCGCTTCCGGCGCGAGGCCGAGAGGACCGCTCGGCTGACCGATCCCCACGTCATCCCCATCCACGACTACGGCGAGATCGACGGGCAGCTGTACCTGGACATGCGCCTGGTCGAGGGTGCCGATCTCGGCACCGTGCTCGCCACGACCGGACCCCTGGACCCGCTGCGCGCCGTCGCGATCGTCGAGCAGGTGGCCGCCGCGCTCGACGCCGCCCACCGCGCCGAGCTGATCCACCGCGACGTCAAGCCCTCGAACATCCTGCTCACCCGGCCCGAGGGGTCGGAGCAGGGCGCGCAGCTCCCGGAGTTCGCCTACCTGATCGACTTCGGGATCGCGGCCGGCCTGAACGACTCCCGCCTGACGTCGCAGAGCACGCTGATCGGCACGGCGGCCTACATGGCCCCCGAACGGTTCCGCCCCGGGGCGGGCGGCGACCACCGGGTCGACGTCTACGCCCTGGGCTGCGTGCTGCACGAGGCCGTGGCCGGTGGCGCGCCGTTCCCCGGCAAGAGCATCCACCAGCTGGTGCACGCCAACCTCCACCAGCCACCGCCGCGGCCCGGCGCCCTGCGCGCGGGTGTCCCGCCGGCCCTCGACGCCGTCGTCGCGACCGCCATGGACAAGGAGCCCGACCGGCGTTATCGCCACCCGGGCGAGCTGGCCGTCGCCGCGCGGGCGGCGGTCTCGGGGACCGCCTCGTGGTCGGCGGCGCGCGGGACGGGCGCCTGGTCGGCCCCGGCCCCGGCCCCGGTCGCGGCGCCGACCG
>CADCTH010000359.1 GCA_902805495.1 uncultured Actinomycetospora sp. | reverse complement strand
TCGCGGGCCAGGGCGAGGGCCAGCGCGTGGTGCGCGCGCTCGCGGTCGGCGTCGTCGCCGGGCAGGGCGGCGACGGCCGGGGCGAGGCGGGACTTCGCGCGGCGCAGCTCCTTGACCGGCACCACGAGGTCGACCGGATCGGGCACGGCCCCAGTCTGCCCCCTGGCGCCGCCGGCGAGCGGCGCGGCGACCCGCGGGGTGACCGGGCTCGCTGGACCGGTCCTCGCGCGGCGGGAGAGACTGCGCGGCGGCGGGCCGGTCCGGGCCCGCACGATCGAGGGAGGCAGAGGTGGGCGGGCCGGTGGCACGCGTGCGCGAGAAGGGCGGGTGGGCGGTCGCCCTGTCCGCCGCGACCTTCTACCCGCTGACCTGGTTGCTCGCGAAGCGCCGGATGGAGGGGCTGGAGAACGTCCCCGCCGAGGGGCCGGCGCTGCTGGTGTGCAACCACGTCTCCTACCTCGACCCCGTGTACACGGCGGTGTTCGTGCACCGGGCCAAGCGGGTGCCGCGGTTCCTCGCGAAGGCGTCGCTGTGGAACGTGCCGGTGTTCGGGCGGGTGCTGAGCGGCAGCCGCCAGATCCCGGTGAGCCGGGGCTCGGCCGACGCCGGCGCCAGCCTCGAGGCCGCCCGCGCGTCGTTCGACGACGACGGCGTCGTCGTGATCTACCCCGAGGGCACGATCACCCGCGACGAGGCGGGGTGGCCGATGGCCGCCCGCTCGGGCGCGGCCCGCCTGGCGCTGCAGCGCCGGGGCGTCCCCGTCGTCCCCGTCGTGCACTGGGGAACGCTGTCGGTGTACGACCACTACCGGCGCCGCTTCCGGCCGTCGTGGCGCACCACGATCACGGTGAGGGCGGGCGACCCGATCCCGATGGACGACCTGCGGGCCCGCGTGGCCGAGGCCGAGCCGGGCCGGGAGCGCATGGCGGAGGTGTCGGCGCTGCGGGAGGCCACCGAGCGGATGATGACCGCGGTGCGGGATCTGCTCGGCGAGGTCCGCGGCGAGGCGGTCCCCGCACCGGCGCGCGGTGCGCGGGGCGCGGAGTGAGCGCCGCCGGGGACGGCGTGGCCCCGCTGCGCCGGGTGGCGGTGCTGGGCGCCGGGTCGTGGGGCACCACGTTCGCGAAGGTGCTCGCCGACGCCGGCACGCCCGTCACCCTGTGGGCCCGTCGCGCCGAGGTCGCCGAGGCCGTGCTCCGCGAGCACCGCAACCCCGAGTACCTGCCCGAGGTGGCGCTGCCCCGGGACCTCACCGCCACCGCCGACGCCGACGAGGCGCTCGAGGGCGCGGAGGCCGTGGTGCTGGCGCTGCCCGCCCAGCGGCTGCGGGAGAACCTCGAGAAGTGGCGCGCGCACCTGCCCGACGGCGTGACGCTGGTGAGCCTGGCCAAGGGCGTCGAGCGCGGCACGCTGCTGCGCATGAGCGAGGTCATCCGCGAGGTCACCGGCGCCGAGGCGGGGCGGGTGGCCGTCGTGTCGGGTCCGAACCTCGCCGGCGAGATCGCCGCGGAGCAGCCCACCGCCACCGTCGTGGCCTGCCCGGACCACGACCGCGCGGTCGCCGTGCAGCACGCCTGCTCCACCGGCTACTTCAAGCCCTACACCAACACCGACGTCATCGGCTGCGAGCTCGGCGGCGCGTGCAAGAACGTCATCGCGCTCGCGTGCGGGACGGCCGCGGGCCTGGGCTACGGCGACAACACCGCGGCCTCGCTGATCACCCGCGGGCTGGCCGAGATCTCGCGGCTCGCCGTGGCCTTGGGCGCCGAGCACCTGACCCTCGCCGGGCTCGCCGGCATGGGCGACCTCGTGGCCACCTGCTCCTCGCCGCTGTCGCGCAACCGGCGCTTCGGCGAGGCCCTCGGTCGCGGCCTGACGGTGGCCCAGGCCGAGGAGGCCAACCACGGCCAGGTCGCCGAGGGCGTCAAGTCGTGCGACGCGATCAGCGAGCTCGCGCGCCGCCACGAGGTCGACACCCCGATCGTCGACGCGGTCCGCCGGGTGTGCGCGGGGGAGGTGTCGGCGAAGGAGGTCGGCGAGGAGCTGATCAACCGGGAGCTCAAGGTCGAGTGACCCCCGTCGCGGGCCGTGACTCGACCCGGTGGGTCGACGTTTGCGGCCCCCGGGCCCGGGAACACAGGGCGCGATGGACGTGCTGCAGCGCTTGGGGCCGAGGACGGCGCCACGGACCGCCGTGGCCCCGTTGGAGCTCTGCGCGCTCTCGACCACCGAGGACGCGGCGATGATGCGCCGGCGTTTCCGCAGCTGGGTGGGCCCGCTCACCGACCCCGACACCGCCGACGACCTCGCGCTCGCGGTCTACGAGGCGCTCGCCAACGTCGTCGACCACGCTTATGTCGAACGCGGTGCCCCCGGGCTCATGACGTTGTGGGCCGTGGTGTCCCACCCGCTGCTCACCGGTCGCGACCTGGTCGTCACCGTCCTCGACGAGGGCGCGTGGCGGCCCAGCAACGGTCCGGGCTGGCGGGGCCGCGGGCTGCCGCTGATGCGCGAGCTGATGCACGCCACCGCGGTGCTGTCCGACGACTCCGGCACCACCGTGCAGCTGCGCCGGCGCATCGCGCCCGCCCACGCCGCGCCGCCCGCGCCGCGCACCGGGCCGGGCCGCGCCGCCGCGATGGCCTGACGCCTCACCCGGTCGGCACGTGGGCGGGCACCGGGGTGTCCGCCGGGAGCGCCGGGCACGTTGTCACGCCGGTCACCCGGGTCTCGAGGTGGACGACGCCCGCCCAGCGATGATCGCCCGCGGCCACGTCGTCGCCGTCACCGGGCGGTCCGCTGCGCGTCTTGACGCTCGCCTCGTCGAGGGCGACGGCGATCAGCCCGGTCGCGGCCAGCTCCTTGCGGCTCGGCGGCTCGGCGTGCTCCTCCTGCCCGGGCGCGACGTGGGTGACCAGCGCGCGCAGGGCGACCACCGCCTCGTCGGGGTCGGTCACCGGCCGCGCGTGGCCGCGGACCACGGCGCTGCGGTAGTTCGCGGACTGGGTGAACCAGCGGCGGGCGTAGACGAGCCCGTCGAGCAGCGTCACGGTCACGCACACCGGCTCGTCGCCGCGCAGGCTCGCCGCGCCGCTGGAGCCGTGCAGGTAGAGGGTCTCGCCGACCCGCACGTGCAGGGTCGGGAGCACGACGGGCTCGCCGTCGACGACGCGGCCGAGGTGGGCGACGAGCGCCTCGTCGAGCACGGCGTGGAGCTCGGCGCGGTCGCTGCGCTGGCGGTCGCGGTGGCGGCGGACCCGGGAGCGTTCGGTGGGGGAGAGCGGTGGCACGGTGACCATGATCGGGCCGTGAGTGGCATCCTCGAACGGCCACTTCCGCGTGACTCGAGGAGGCCACTGTGGGCGAGGTGCGCGGGCTGCCGCCGGAGCTCGTCGTCCCGCTCGACCGCGCCCTGCCCGCCCCGCTCGCGGTGCAGCTGGCCGACGGGCTGCGCGACGCCGCCGCGCGCGGGGTGCTGCGCGTCGGCCACCGCGTCCCGTCCACCCGCGCCCTCGCCGACGACCTGGGCGTCAGCCGAACGGTGACCGCCGCCGCCTACGACCAGCTCGTCGCCGAGGGCGGGCTCGGCCCCCGCCGCGGCGCCGGCACGTACGTCCTCGCCACCTCCCCCGTGAGCGATCTTCGGGGCTATAGGACCGAAGATCGCTCACGTGGCGAGGCGGGCGTCGACCTGCGGCCCGGGGCCCCGTGCACCGCGGTGCTCGACCGGCGGGCGTGGCGGCGGGCGTGGCGGCGG
>CADCTH010000358.1 GCA_902805495.1 uncultured Actinomycetospora sp. | reverse complement strand
GGCGCTGCGGTCGCGCTGGCCGTGGCCGCGCTGCTCGAGGCGCGCGGCGTCCCGGCCCGCCGGGTCGTGCTCGGCGCCCAGCTGCTCGGGACGGCGGCCGCCCGCCGGTGCGACGCCGCCGAGCTGGACGCGCGGAGCGACGCCGAGATCGCCGAGCGGCTCGCCGGCCACCACGACGTCGGCGGTGAGCTGGCCGAGCTCGACGCCCGGCGCGTCGAGCGGTCGGCCGCCGCCTACCGCCACGACTGCCAGGCCGCCCACGCCTTCCTCGTCGACGTGCTCGAGCACCCGCCGACCGCCCGGCTCGCGACGCCGGTGACCGTCGTCGTGGCCGCCGACGACCCGAGCACCACCGGGTTCGTCGAGCACCACCGCGACTGGGAGCTCGTCGCCGAGGACGTCACCCTGCACGTCCTCGACCAGGGCGGCCACCACTTCCTGCGCACCCGCCCCGCCGACGCGGCCCGGGCCGTCCTGCACGCCGCCGACCTCGTGCCCCCGTCGTGACGACCATCCCGGAGGAGACCACGATGCCCCCGCCTGACCACGGCCTCGACGTGCAGCAGCACCCCGGCCGGCCGCCACAGCTGACGGTCGATGCCGCCGGTGACCCCGCCGGCTGGGTCGAGCGCCACCGCGACGCCCTGCGCGCGACCGTCGTCGAGCACGGGGCGCTGTTGCTGCGCGGTCTCGGCCTGCGCGACGACACCGACGCGGGCGCGGCGCTGCGCGGGCTCGCCCCCGGCGGCCTCCTGCCCGAGCGGGAGGCGTTCGCGCCACGACAGCCCTATCCCGGCGGGGTGTACTCGTCGACGAAGTGGCCGGCCCACCAGCAGATGTGCATGCACCACGAGCTGAGCTACGGACTGCAGTTCCCGGGCACGATGATGTTCGCCTGCCTCGTCGCGCCCGAGACGGGCGGTGCGACGGCGATCGCCGACGCCGCCGCGGTCCTCGACGCGCTCCCCGCCGACCTGGTCGCCCGGTTCGAGCGAGAGGGCTGGCGGCTCGATCGCACCTACGGCGACGACATCGGCGCGCCGTGGAGCGAGGCGTTCGGCACCGAGGACCCCCACGCCGTGGAGCAGTACTGCCGGACCCACGCCATCGAGTTCGCCTGGCACGGCGACGGCGGGCTGCGCACGCGCCAGCGCCGGCCGGCGGTGGCACGGCACCCCGTCACCGGCGTGCGGTGCTGGTTCAACCAGGTCGCCTTCCTCAACGAGCACACCCTCGACCCCGACATCCACGAGTACCTCGTCGAGGTGTACGGGGAGGACGGGCTGCCGTTCACCACCCGCTTCGGCGACGGCTCCCCCGTGTCCGGGGAGCTCGTCGCGTTGATCAACGAGGTCTACGACCGGCACACCCGGCGTGAGCCGTGGCGTGCCGGGGACCTGCTGCTCGTCGACAACGTCCGTACGGCGCACAGCCGCGAGCCCTACGGAGGGACGCGGTCGGTGCTCGTGGGCATGGCCGACCCGCTCCACGTCACCCAGGTCGCCCCGGTCGCCCCGGTGGCCCCAACGGCGCCGGTCGCTCCGGCGGTCGCGACGTGACCGCCCTCGACGAACGACGCCGCCGGGTGGCTTCCGCGCTCGGCGCCCTCGGTGCGGCGGCCGTGATCGTCCTGGGCGCGGCGTGCTCGTCCGCACCGCAGGCACCGCCGTCCGAACCCGCCTCCGCGGCGCCGCCCGGGGCGGCGACCGCCGCCGAGGACGACGCGGCGCCGGAGGAGCCCGACGCGCCGGTGCTCGCGTACGGGGCGACGCACGTGTTCGGGGACGGCAACGCGGTCACCGTGTCCGGCCCGGTCGTCGGCCCCCCGGCGGCCGGGGCGCCGTTCCCGCGGAGTCTCGAGGTCACTGTCACCGTGCGGAACGGCACGCCGGCGCCGGAGGACCTCTCGCGGTTCGGCGTCGACGTGACGGTGCCCGGTGACCGGGAGGCCCCGTCGGTCGACGACGGTCTCTCGGGGACCCTCGCCCCCGGCGAGGAACGGACCGTCCCGCTGCGCTTCGCCCTCCCCGACCCGGGGCCCACCGAGGTCACCGTCGAGGTGGCCAAGGCGGACCAGGACGCCGCGGGCGAGGACATCCCGGGCAGCGACGAGGTGCCGGGCTCCTTCGCGTTCTGGGAGGGACAGGTCTGACGAGCGTCGGGCCCGGCCAGCTCGTGGAACAGCTCGGCGTTCGGCGCGTCCGGGGTCCGAACGCGTCGGCGCCAGCCTCTTCCCCCGGTCCACCTGCTCCCGCAGCTGCAGGTGGACCTGTGGTGGCGCGCGGGGAAACGCGCCGGTCGACGGGAGGACAGATGCCCGACCCAGGCGAAGCATCATGATGCGTCGACCCGGAGACGTTATGATGCGTTGGTGCGGACCACCGTGAACATCGATGACGACCTGCTGGCCGAGGCCAAGCGGATCGCTGTCCGCACGCGACGCCCCCTCGGCGAGGTGGTCGCCGACGCGCTGCGCCTGCTCGTCGCCGCCGAGGCCGAGCGCCCGCCGCCGACGGTCACCCTGCCGACGTTCGGTGGGAGCGGCCTGCGACCGGGCGTCGATCTCGAGGATCCCGAGTCGTTGGCGGCCGTCCTCGACACGGACGACGCCCGTGCTGCTGGCTGACGTCAACGTCCTCGTCTACGCCCACCGCCCGGAGAGCGACCGCCACGAGGAGCGGCGGACCTGGCTGACCGAGGCCCTCGCCGCCGACGAGCCGTTCGGCGTCAGCGAGCTGGTGCTCTCCGGCTTCCTCCGGATCGTGACGCACCACCGCGTCTACCTCGAGCCGACCCCACCGGCGCAGGCGCTCGCGTTCTGCGACGCCGTCCTGTCCGGGCCGAGCACGGTGCGGGTACGCCCCGGATCCCGGCACTGGACGATCTTCCGCGGGCTCTGTCAGGAGGTCGGTGCCCGAGGCAACGTCGTCCCCGACGCCTTCCACGCCGCCCTGGCGATGGAGCACGGCGCGACGTGGGTGACCACCGACCGCGGCTTCGCGCGCTTCCCCGGCCTGCGCTGGATGCCGCTGCCCTGACCGCCCGCGTCAGCCCTTCGCCACCAGCGGCGCGACCTCGGTGCCCAGCAGCTCGATCGAGTGCAGCAGGTCGGCGTGGCGCAGGCGCGGGTTGGTCATCTGCAGGTTGATCCGCTCCACGCCGCCGAGCTGCTCGGACACCCGCTGCACCTTCTCCGCCACCGTTCGGGGGTCGCCGACGAAGAAGGCGCCGTCGGGGCCGCGCATCGCGTCGAACGCCCGTCGCGTCGGTGGCATCCCGCCGCGCTCGGCGGCGACGGTCGTGAACATCTCCTCCCAGCCCGGGTAGAAGGCGTTCGTAGCCTTGGCGACGTCGTCGCCGAGGAAGCCGAAGCAGTGCAGGCCCACCCGCAGCGCCTCCGGCGGGTGCCCCGCGTGCTCCCCGGCGCGGCGGTAGAGGTCGACGAGCGGGGCGAACTGCCGTGGCTCGCCGCCGATGATCGCGATCATCAGCGGCAACCCGAGCAGGCCCGCCCGCGCGAACGACTCGGGGGTGCCGCCGACGCCGACCCAGATCGGCAGGCGCTCCTGGGACGGGCGCGGGTAGACGGGCTGGTTCGTCAGGGCCGGGCGGTGCTGGCCCGACCACGTCACGACCGGCGACTCGTTGATCTTGAGCAGCAGGTCGAGCTTCTCGGTGAACAGGTCGTCGTAGTCCTCGAACGCCAGCCCGAACAGCGGGAACGCCTCGACGAACGAGCCCCGGCCCACCACGAGGTCGACCCGGCCGCGCGAGATGAGGTCGAGCGTCGCGAACTCCTGGAACACCCGCACCGGGTCGGCCGCCGACAGCACGGTCACCGCGCTGCGCAGGCGGATCCGCTCGGTGCGGGCCGCCGCGGCCGCGAGGATGACGGGCGGCGCGGCGTCGAAGTACTCGCTGCGGTGGTGCTCGCCGATGCCGTAGGAGTGCAGGCCGACGCGGTCGGCGAGCGAGATCTCCTCGAGCAGGTGCTCGAAGCGCTCCTCCGGCCCGACGACCCGCTCGGTGTCCGGGTCGGTGACCCGGGCGACGAAGCTGTCGACGCCCAGGAGCACCGGTTCCGGCATCAGAGGGCCTTCTGCAGGCGCGCGGCCAGCGTCGTCACGAACGCCGCCGGCTCGGCGAGGTCGCCGCCCTCGGCGAGCAGCGCCATGCCGTAGAGCAGCTCGGCGAGGTCCTTCTCGGCCGACCCGCCCGCCTGCGCCTCCTTGAGGCCGGTGACCAGCGGGTGCGACGGGTTGAGCTCGAGGATCCGCTTGACCTTCGGCGGCTCCTGGCCCATCGCCCGGTACATCTTCTCCAGGGTCGGCGTCAGGTCGCCGGGGTCGCCGACGAGGCACGCCGGCGAGGTGGTCAGCCGCGACGAGAGCCGGACCTCCTTGACCTCCTTGGCGAGCTCGGTGCCCATCCAGGTGAGCAGCTCGTCGAAGCCCTCCGGGGTCTCCTTCTCGTCCCCGAGGTCGACCTCGCCCTTGGCCACCGACGCGAGCGGCGTGCCGTCGTACTCGCTCACCGCGTCGACCCACACCTCGTCGACGGGGTCGGTGAGCAGCAGCACCTCGTAGCCCTTGGCCCGGAACGCCTCGAGGTGCGGGGAGTTCTCCAGCCCCGTGCGCGAGTCGCCGGTGGCGTAGTAGATGGTGTCCTGCCCCTCGGGCATCCGCTCCTTGTACGCCGCCAGCGTGGTCGGCTCGTCGGCCGCGTGCGTCGACGGGAACGAGCAGATGTCGAGGATGGCCTTCTGGTTGTCGTGGTCGGAGAGCAGGCCCTCCTTGACCGCCCGGCCGAGCTCGCGCCAGAACGTCGCGTACTTCTCCGGGTCGTTCTCCTGCATCGCACGGACCGTCTGCAGGACCTTGCGCACGAGCCGCTTGCGGATCATCTGGATCTGGCGGTCCTGCTGGAGGATCTCGCGCGAGACGTTGAGCGAGAGGTCCTGCGCGTCGACGACGCCCTTGACGAACCGCAGGTACTCGGGGACCAGCGCCTCGCAGTCGTCCATGACGAACACGCGCTTGACGTAGAGCTGCACGCCGCGCTTGTGCTCGCGCATGAACAGGTCCATGGGCGCGTGGCTCGGCAGGAACAGCAGCGCCTGGTACTCGAACGTGCCCTCCGCGGAGAGCCGCATGGTCTCCAGCGGCTCCTGCCAGTCGTGGCTGACGTGGCGGTAGAACTCGGCGTACTCCTCGTCGCTGACCTCGCCCTGCGAGCGCGCCCAGAGCGCCTTGCGGGAGTTTATGGGCTCCCGCGAGCCCTCCTCCTCGCCCGGGTTCAGGCGGATCGGCCAGGTGATGAAGTCGGAGTAGCGCTTCACGATGCGGCGCACGGTGTCCGGGTTCGCGTAGTCGTGCAGCGCGTCCTCGGCGTCCTCGGGCTTGAGGTGCAGCGTGATCGCCGTGCCCTGCGGGGCGTCGGCGACGGGCTCGAGGGTGTAGGTGCCCTCGCCCGTGGACTCCCAGTGCACGCCCTCGGCCGTGCCGGCCTTGCGCGTGGTCATCTCGACCCGCTCGGCGACCATGAAGCTCGAGTAGAAGCCGATGCCGAACTGGCCGATCAGCTCGGCGGTCTGCTCCTTGCTTCCCGCCGACTCCGCCTCCCGCATCCGCGCGAGCATCTCGGCGGTGCCGGACTTGGCGATCGTCCCGATGAGGTCGACGACCTCCTCGCGGGTCATGCCGATGCCGTTGTCCCGCACGGTCAGCGTCCGCGCCGCGGTGTCGGTGACCAGCTCCACGTGCAGGTCGTCGGTCTCCACCGCCACGTCCTTGTCGACGTAGCTCGCGAGCCGGACCTTGTCCAGCGCGTCGGAGGCGTTGGACACCAGCTCGCGCAGGAAGACGTCCTTGTCGGAGTAGATCGAGTGGATCATCAACTGGAGCAGCTGACGGGCCTCGGCCTGGAACTCGATCGTCTCGGTCATGCGTCCTCTCCCTGGTGCTCGGCGTGCGACGTCCAGGATATCGAGCGGCCACGGGCGCCCCGTCGGCCGCGGCCCGACCTCAGAGGTCGAGGGCGGCGCGGAGCGCGCCGTCGAGGCGGGAGAGCCGCGTGCGGTCGAGAGCGCCGACGCGCTCACCCACCCACGCGCGGTAGAGGCGCGTCAGGTCGCCCGCGTAGGCGACGCGGCCGTCCCCGACGGGCACCGCGAGGATGTCGCCGGGGTCGGTGTCGCGGAGCTCGATCCCGAGCAGCCACGGCCGGGGCGAGTCGTTGATGCCGTCGCTGGACAGGAGGACCACCGTCCGCCGGTGATCGGGTGTGGAGGGCCGTACGTACGCGCGGAGCTCACCCCGTCGCACGGACCTCGGCCTCCGCGGCGGCGTGGTCGGCATCGTCGGCCGCAGCGTCGACCGCAGGGTGTCCCCACTCGGTGCCGGCTCCCTGACGGACGGCCTCCCGCCGGGCCGCCGCGGACAGCCATGCCGAGGTCGACAGCCCGGCCCTCCTCGCGGCGGACTCGGCGAGCTGCAGAGCGGTCTGGTCGAGGGAGAACGTCACCTTCCGCGTCGCCACACCTTTCACCGTACCGCTCATCAGGTCGCGGGATCGGGCACGTCGAGGGCCGGCCGGCGGACGACGATCTCGAACAGGCGGTGGCCGACGACGGTGCCGATCGGGAGCTCCGCGACGAGCTCCAGGAGACAGCCGGCCTCCCCCGCGGCCCCCGAGGGGTCCCACCCCTGCTGCGCCAGGCTCGACCGCAGGGCCTCGGTGACGTCCGCACTGCTGAACGGGAGATCGGCGACGCGGGCGGTGGTCGTCGGGCGCGCCGAGTTCAGGCCGGCGAACGAGCGCCCGCAGCCGCAGCCGCCGTCCGGGTCCCGTCGATCGGTCGCGCACGGGGTGTCGATCCGGACCAGCTCGCCCTCCACGGCGAAGTGGAAGTCGTTCCCCCGGTCACCCTGCGTCTCGGCCGTGGCCACCAGCACCTTCATCGTTCTCTCCCGTCCCCGCGTCCGTCCCCGTGCCGTCGAGGACAGGGGTAGCACCGCCCCCCGACAGCGCCGGTGCGGCAAAGGTCAGGGCACCTCGACGACCACCGGCGCGGAGCATGCCAGGGGCCCCGCGATCACGGTCGCGCGCTCGGCGCCGTGGCGGCGACGCTCCCGGGAGCACGAGGATCCGTCCCGGCGGCGCGCCGCGGCCGGGCCCGCACCGTCCAGGCGGCCAGGCACACCGCGGCCCCGACGATCGCCACCCCGAGAGGCACGTGCACGGCGAGCACGCCGGTGGCGCCGACGGCGACCTGCGCGGCCTCGGCCACCACGAGCCCCGCCGACACCCCGATCGGCCACGCCGGCAGCCCGCCGGGACGCCAGGCGAGCGCGGCGACGGGTACCTGGACCAGCGACACGAGCCAGAGCAGCCCGGCCCCGGCCTGGTGGACGACCAGCCCGACCGTCGACGCCTGCAGGATGCCGCCCGCGGCGACCGCCTGGACGATCGTCAGGGCCGCGTGCAGGACGGCGACCACGCGGAACACCACGACCGCGGGGCCGGCGCGCTCAGCCATGGTGGTGGACCGCGGCGATCGTCGTCGCGGGACGTTGACCGGGGGCGACGACGAGGAACTGCAGCATCATCCCGTCGTCCTCGTGGCGCAGCAGGTGGCAGTGGAGCATGTAGGGCACCTCCGGGTCGGCGTGCGGGCCCACGCGCACCAGCGCGCGGACGGTGGTCATCGGCGCCACGGCGACCGTGTCCTTCCAGGGCCGCTCGGCGGCCGGCAGGCCGGGCTCGAGCACCTGCATCCGGGCGTCGTGGACGTGGATGTTGTGCGGCTGGGTGTGCCGGTTGGTGAACTCCCAGATCTCCGTCGCCGCGACCGGGACGACCTCGTCCACGCGGGCGGTGTCCATGTCGCGGCCGTTGATGCGGTTGTTCGAGAGCACGAACCGGCGGGTGCGGGCGGCGGCGGTCTCGTCGAGCGGGGCCTCGCGGGACAGCCGCGCGGGCACGGCGGGCGAGGGCTCGAGGCGGTCGGCGGGGCGCAGCTCGAGCAGGTCGAAGGCGTCGTTCGCCCCGGCCGCCTGGGTGATCCCGTTGACCGTGCCCAGGTCGTGCCCGACCGAGCGGAGCACCCGGCGCGCGCCCGGCCGGACGTCGACCACGATCTCGGCCCGCTCCCCCGGGGTGAGCACGACGCCGTCGACGGTCCGCGGCGCGGGCAGCAGGCCGCCATCGGTGCCGACGAGGGTCAGCGTCGCCTCGTCGTCGAGCGCGACGCGGTAGCTGCGCGCCGGCGAGGCGTTGAGCACGCGCAGGCGGACCCGGCTCGTGGTGACGTCGAGGTACGGCGCGACGGTGCCGTTGACCAGCACGGTGTCGCCCAGCAGCCCGACCGCGTTGCGGTGCTGCTCGTCGAAGGCGCCGTCCGGGGCGAAGGCGCGGTCGGTGAGCACGAGCGGGACGTCGTCGACGCCGTAGCGGTCGGGCAGGCCGGCGGGGACGTCGTCGTCGACCAGGAACAGCCCGGCGAGGCCGCGGTGGACGTGGCGCTCGGTCGCCCCGTGCGGGTGTGGGTGGTACCAGAGCGTCGCCGCGGGCTGGTCGACCCGCCACGACGCCTCCCACGTGGCGCCGGGCGCGATCGGCTGGTGCGGGCCGCCGTCGGCGCGGGCGGGCAGCGTGGCCCCGTGCCAGTGGGTGGTCGTGGTCTCGGGCAGGCGGTTGGTGACGCGCAGGACGACGTCCTCGCCCCGGCGGGCGCGCAGGGTGGGCCCGCCGAAGGGCAGGCCGCCGTAGCCCCAGGTCGGCGTGGCGAGGCCGGGCAGGAAGGAGCTGGTGCCCGGCGCGGCGACCAGCTCGACCACCCGGCGGCCCGCGGCGTCGCGGGTCGACGGCGCGAGCGGCGGGATAGCGAGCGGGCGCCGGGCGGGGAGGTCGCGTGGG
>CADCTH010000357.1 GCA_902805495.1 uncultured Actinomycetospora sp. | reverse complement strand
GTCCTGCTCTGGCGAGCCGATGGCGTGCACGAACGTCGTCGTGCCCTCCTCCAGCGACAGGTCGGCCGGTCCGATCACCGGCTCGGTGGTCCCGGCCGCGGCCACGGCGGCCGAGACGGTGCCGGCGGGCACCTCGAGGGCCTCCTGGTTCGGGTTGGTCAGGCCGCTGACGACGGCCGTACCACCGGCGAGGACGTCGACGGCCGGGGCCGCCGCGAGGTGGCGCACCACGACGCGGGCCTGGCCGGCGGGGACCTCGCCGACCTCGTTGACCAGCGGCGAGAGCGAGGGCTGGCCCTCAGGTGTGAGGTGGGCGGCGAGCGTGACGTTGCCGCCCGCGGGCACCTCGGCCTGCGCGGAGAGCAGCGCCTCGCCGGAGTCGTCGGTGGCGTCGGCCGGGAAGACGGCGACCTGGTGCGGCCCGGACGGCAGGGACAGCGGGCCCTCGACCGTGCCCGGGGTGAAGTCGTCGAGGGCACGCTCGCCGTCGACGTAGACGTCGACGGGGGTGTCGGGGATGCCGTGCACGACGTAGACCGAGCCGGTCTCCTGGGCACTGGCGACTCCGGCGGTACCGAGCACGATCGCGGAGGCGATCAGGGCTCCTCCGGCGGCGCGGGCGAGGCGGCGCATGGGTTCTCCTGGGTGGGGTGGGGCCACGTGCGGACACCTCCACTACGGCCGGGGTCCCGCCCCTGGATGCACACCCCCCGGAATCGGTCGCCGGGATTCAGTCGCCGGCGAGGCGGCGCAGGACGCGGTCGAGCGCCACGCGGTCGGCGTCCGAGAGCTCGGCGAACACCCGGTCGGCCTCCGCGGCCCGGGCGGCACGGACCGCGCGCCCGAGCTCGGCGCCGGCGTCGGTGACCACCACCTGCGTCGCGCGGCGGTCGGCCGGGTCGGGGCGGCGCTCGACCAGGCCGCGCTCGGCGAGGGCGTCGACGACCTCGGTGGCCGACCGGGGGGCGATCCGCAGGTGCTCGGCGAGCTCGCCCGGGCGCACCGGACCGTGGCGCAGCAGCACGCCGAGGGCACGCAGGTGCGACGGCGCCACCCCCCACGGCGCGAGGGCCTCGCGCGACTGGTGGCGCAGCCGGCGCGCGACCTGCCAGAAGACCTCTGCCAGCGAGCCGTCGTCCTCGTCGCCGCCGCGGTCGCTGCGCTCGTCGTGCACGGGGAATACCCTCCACCGAGTGCTGTTGTAGCCTCATGTTGAGGTTACCTCAGCACTTCCACACTCTCGCGAAGGAGCCGCCCCTTGCCCCGCTCCGACCCCACCCCCGAGATCCGCGCCGAGGAGGCCGAGCAGGCCCGCCGGGTCTCGCTGCGGCGCATCGCGCGGTTGTTCCGCCCGCACCGCGGGCCGCTGGCCGTCGTCGTCGCCGTGATCGTCGCGTCGTCGATCGTCGCGCTGGCCTCGCCGTTCCTGCTGCGCGCGGTCATCGACGACGCCCTCCCGCGTCGCGACGTGCGCCTGCTCGCCCTGCTCGCCGGCGGGATGATCGCGGTCGCCGCGATCACGTCCGCGCTCGGTGTCGTCCAGACCTGGATCTCCACCGGCGTCGGGCAGCGCGTCATGCACCGGCTGCGCACCGACGTCTTCGCCCACCTGCAGCGGCAGTCGCTGGGCTTCTTCACGCGCACCCGCACCGGCGAGGTGCAGTCGCGCATCACCAACGACATCGGCGGCATGCAGACCGTGGTCACCTCGACGGCCACGTCGATCGCCGCCAACCTCACCACGGTCGTCGCCACCGCCGTGGCCATGGTCGCCCTGTCCTGGCAGCTCGCGCTGGTCACGCTCGTCGTGCTGCCGCCGGCGGTGCTCGTCAGCCGCCGCGTCGCGCGCATGCGCCGCACGCTGACCGCCGCCCGCCAGCGCGAGCTCGCCGACCTCAACGTCACCATCGAGGAGGGCCTGTCGGTCGACGCCGCCGCGCTGCACCGCACGCTGGGCACCGGCCCGGCGCTGGTCGAGCGCTTCACGGCGTCCTCGGCGCGCCTGACCGACCTCGAGCAGCGCTCCCAGCTCGCCGGCCGCTGGCGGATGGCCACCATGAGCGTGGTGTTCGCGGCGATCCCCGCCCTGATCTACCTCGGCGCGGGCCTGCCCTGGACCGTCGGGCAGCTCTCGATCGGCACGCTGGTCGCGTTCACCTCGCTGCAGGCCGGGGTCTTCCGGCCGCTCTCGGGGCTGCTCGACGTCGGCGTGCAGGTGGCCAGCTCGCTGGCGCTGTTCGCGCGCATCTTCGAGTACCAGGACCTGGTGGTGGAGATCGCCGACCCGGAGCACCCGGTCGAGCTGCACGACGTCCGGGGCGACGTCCGGATCGACGGCGTCACGTTCACGCACCCCGGGGGTGACCGCCCCGCGCTCGACGGCGTCGACCTCGCGATCCCGGCGGGCACGACGCTGGCGCTGGTGGGGGAGACCGGGTCGGGCAAGACGACGCTGGGCGCGCTCGTCGCCCGGCTCCACGACCCCGACGCGGGCCGGATCACCATCGACGGCGTCGACCTGCGCGACATGCGGTTGGCCGACCTCGCCGGGATCGTCGGCGTCGTCAGCCAGGAGACCTACCTGCTGCACACCACGGTGCGCGAGAACCTGCGGGCCGCGAAGCCCGACGCGACCGACGCCGAGATCGAGGCGGCCGCCCGGGCCGCGCGCATCCACGACGTCGTCGCCGGCCTCTCCGAGGGCTACGACACGATGGTCGGCGCGCGCGGTCACCGGTTCTCCGGCGGCGAGAAGCAGCGGCTCGCCATCGCCCGCACGCTGCTGCGCGACCCGCGCGTCCTCGTCCTCGACGAGGCGACGAGCGCGCTGGACACCGGGACCGAGCGGGCGGTGCAGCTCGCGCTGGACGACCTCGCGCGCCACCGGACGACGCTGACGATCGCGCACCGGCTCTCGACCGTGCGCCACGCCGACCGCATCGCGGTGCTCGACCACGGCCGGGTCGTCGAGACCGGGACGCACGCCGAGCTGGTCGGGCGTGAGGGCCGCTACGCCGCGCTGGCGGCCTGAGACACGAGCCCGGACACGAGGAGGCCCGCCCCGCGGAGGCGGGGCGGGCCAGGGGGAACGGATCTAGTGGGAGCGGTCGAGCCAGCGGGCGTCGACGCCGCTGCGGTGCTGTTCGATGCGCCGCAGGCGGGTGCGCGCCTGGTGGGTCAGACCGTCGAGGCGGTCGAGGAGCTGGCGGAGCTCGGCGATCTCGGTGCCGAGAGCGTCGACCTCGGTGTCGGGGGTGGTGCGTGCGGGCACGGCGACCTTCACTTCGTGTGTGAACGGGTGGGGCAGCGGGGCGAGGCGGCGAACCGTATCGATCCAGAGCCGTACTCCACTCTACGCCCGGGAGCCTCGCGACATTCCCTCTGCACCCCGACACGTCCGGGTGGGTAGCCGAGTCGACATGCATGCGACGACGGGACAGTCGGGACAACGGACGGACGCCGGGCCCCTCCCCGACGCCCGCGAGGCGGTCGGCAGGGACGGGGCGTCCGTCGTGCCCGGGCCCGAGGTGATGCGGTGGCTCGGGGTCGACGGGCAGGGCTGGACCGGGTTCGCCGGGCACTGGGAGGACCTGCACCCCGACCCCTACGCGGCGCGGTCGGGGACGCACCGCCTACGGCGCTACGGGCGCTTCGCCGTCACCCCGGAGGGGCGGCGCGAGCCGGCCCCGGTCGAGGAGTTCCGCCAGCCCGCCGACTCCAACCGGCTGTTCCTCGACGAGGGCCGGGTCTTCGAGCCGCTGACCGAGGAGTTCGTCGCCGACCCCGTGCTCGACGGGCTGCTGGAGCTGCTCGGCGGCATCGCCGGCGTGCTCGACGACCCGCCGCGCTGGATCGTGCACGTCCACCCGTTCCGCGTGCTCGGCGCCGCCGACAGCCGCGGCGACGCGACCCCCGAGGGCCGCCACCAGGACGGCGTCACGCTGGTGTCGTCGCTGCTCGTCGGGCGGGAGAACGCCACGGGCGGGACCAGCGAGGTCGTCGACGAGGACGGCCGCGAGATCCTGACGACGACGCTCGCCGAGCCCGCGACGCTGCTCGTCGGCGACGACCGGCGCACCTGGCACGGCGTCGACCCCATCCGGCCCGTCGACCCGCAGTCGCCCGCGCGCCGCGACGTCCTCGTCGTCACGTTCATGCCCGGGGAGGCCCGGTGACCGCCACGGTCACGACCGTCGAATCCGTCGAGGACGCCGCCGCGTGGGACGACCGCGCTTCGGTGCTCGCGTGCCTGCGCGAGACGCCGCCGCGCATCCCCGCCTGGTACGGCTACGACGCCGTCGGCGCCGACCTCTGGGTGGAGCTCTCCCGGCTGCCGTCGTACTACCTGCTGCCCGCCGAGTTCTCGCTGCTCGAACGGCACGCCGACGAGGTCGCCGACCGCGTCGGTGCGTACGTCACCGAGCTGGGCAGCGGCAGCGCCGCCAAGACGCGGCTGCTGCTCGGGGCCTGCCAGCGCCGGCGTCCCACGACCTACCTGCCCATCGACGTGACCCGCGAGATGCTCGAGCGCAGCGCCGCCGAGCTCCCCGCCGAGGTCGACGGCCTCGACGTCCAGGGGCTGTGGGGCCGCTACGAGGCGGCGCTGGCGCACCTGCGCGCCCACCGCCCGGGGCCGCTGACCGTGGTGTGGCTGGGCTCCGCGGTCGGCAACACGACGACCGCCGAGCGCGCGGCGCTGCTCGAGGCCGTCGCGGCGGCGCTGGAGCCGGGCGACCGCTTCCTCGTCACCGCCGACCTCGTCAAGCCCGGCGACGTCCTCGAGGCCGCGTACAACGACCCGCCCGGCGCCACCGCCCAGGCGCGCTTCCGGCTCAACCAGCTCGACCACTTCAACCGGACCTTCGACGGCGACGCCCGCCCGCACCTGTTCTACCCGCGGGCGCGCTGGGACCCCGAGACCTCCGCCGTCGTCGGGCACCTCTTCGCCACCGAGGACCAGACGGTGACGTTCCGCGGGCTCGACCACAGCCTGGACCTGCGCCGGGGCGACTCGCTGGTGCACGGCTACTCGGTGAAGTTCGGGCGCCCGGAGTTCGTGGCCGAGGCCGCGGCGGCGGGATTCGACCTCGACCGCGAGTGGATCGACGCCGTCTGGCAGTACGGACTGTTCCTGTTCGCGCGGCGGTGACGGGCCGGGCGGATTCCGAGCGAAGGGCCCCTTCGCTGACGTAGGGGCAAGATCGCGTCGAGACTGCGTGGGACCCCGTCGTGCTGGCGGGCCGGGACTGTCGGGGGTCTGCTCTATCTTCGAACACATGAGCGAAGGTGGGGCTGTCGGGCCGGTCGAGCGCGACGCGCTCGACCGGGTCCGGGAGCGCATCGCCGCGCTGCGCGCCGCCCAGTACCGGCTGCTGGAGGACGTCGCCGACCTGCAGCGCCTGGGGGTGGCCCAGAAGACGGGGGACCGGTTCACCGAACGCTTGCTGCAGGACCTGGGCCGGCTCAACCGCCGCGACGCCGACCGGATGCTCGACGAGACCGCCGACCTGGTGCCGCAGCTGTCCCTGTCGGGCGAGCCGCTGCCGGCGCGGCTGCCGTGCACGGCCACCGTGTTCGCGGGCGGGGAGATCGGGCCGGGTCACGTGGCGGTGATCCGCCGGACCATGGCGCGCCTGGACAAGGCCGCCATCGACCCGGGCGCGTGGGCGCAGGCGGAGGCCACGCTGGCGCGGGACGCGACCCAGCTGTCGCCGGACGCCCTGGCGCGGGCGGCGGCGCGGATAC
>CADCTH010000356.1 GCA_902805495.1 uncultured Actinomycetospora sp. | reverse complement strand
CGGCCTGCACCTCGGCGTCGATGCGCGCCCGCAGCCGCGGGTCGGGGGCGCCGGGCGCGAGCGCGGCCTCCAGCTCGTCGCGGGAGCCGTAGGTGACCTGCCCGAGCCAGGCCGAGGCGGCGGCCAGCGGGGAGTCGTCGGTGGCCGCCACCTCGCCCCGGCAGTCGCACGGCGGGTAGCACCGCCACGGCGCGCCGGCGGCGATGCACGGCACCCACAGCCGGCCGGGCACGGCCACGCCGTCGGCGGCGACGACGTCGCGCACGGCGTCGGCGACGTCGGGACGTGGGGGCGACGCGAGCCCCTGCTCCCCCGGCTCGGCGACCACGATCGCCGTGACCTCCTCGGGCCCGGTGGGCAGCACCCGCTGTGCGCAGGCGTCCACCACGGCGACGACGTCGTGGGGCGGCGGCAGGTCGGCGCGCGCCACGACGCCCAGGCGACGGCGCCGCCCCGTCCCGTGGACCGCGACGAGGACGAGCGACTCGGCGGGCCGGAAGCCGAGCAGGTGGGGCACGGCGGCGACGAGCTCGCCGGGCTCGTGCAGGCGCAGCCGCAAGGGCTGCTCGGGGACGGGGGCGAGGGGGCGGTGGTCGGTGCTCACACCGGGTTCGACGCCGGCGGGTTCCCGGGGGCTCCCTCGGGTGTTCGCGGCCTGTGGACAACTCGGGAGTTCGCGGGACCGTCACCGGAGATCGGTTGCCCCGCGTCCCCCGCGGCGACGAGGGTGGGGCCGTGCACCCGGTGGATCCCCCGAGCGAGGCCCCGCACGACGCGCGCCCAGACCTCCCGCGCCACGACTACGACCTGCTCGTGATCGGTTCGGGCCCGGGCGGGCAGAAGGCGGCGATCGCCGCGGCCAAGCTCGGCCGGCGGGTCGCCGTCGTCGAGCGCCGCGGCATGATCGGCGGCGTCTGCACCCAGACCGGCACCATCCCGTCGAAGACGCTGCGCGAGGCCGTCCTCTACCTCACCGGCTACGCGATGCGCGGGCTCTACGGCGAGAGCTACCGGGTCAAGCAGGACATCACCGTCCAGGACCTGCTCGCGCGCACCCACTTCGTCATCGGGCGCGAGGAGGAGGTCATCCGGGCGCAGCTCCAGCGCAACCGGGTCGACCTGCTGCCCGGCGCCGCCCGTTTCGTCGACGAGCACACCCTCGAGGTGCGCGGCGAGCGACGCGGGGAGCACCAGACCGTCACCGCCGAGAAGATCGTCGTCGCCACCGGCACGCGCCCGGCGCGGCCGCCGGAGGTGGAGTTCGACGACCGCCGCGTCGTCGACTCCGACGGCATCCTCGCGATGGAGAACATCCCGGCGAGCATGGTCGTCGTCGGCGCCGGGGTGATCGGCATCGAGTACGCGTCGATGTTCGCCGCGCTCGGCACGCGGGTGACGGTCGTCGAGCGGCGCCCGACGATGCTCGACTTCTGCGACGCCGAGGTCGTCGAGTCGCTGAAGTTCCACCTGCGCGACCTCGCGGTCACCTTCCGCTTCGGCGAGGAGGTCTCCGGGGTGAGCGTGTCCGACCGCGGCACCGTCACCACGCTGGCGTCGGGCAAGAAGATCCCGGCCGAGACCGTCATGTACTCCGCGGGGCGCCAGGGCGTCACCGACGAGCTGGCCGTGGAGCGCGCGGGGCTCGAGACCGACGCGCGGGGCCGGCTCAAGGTCGACGACCAGTACCGCACCGCCGTGCCGCACATCTACGCCGTCGGCGACGTCATCGGCTTCCCCGCGCTGGCGGCGACGTCGATGGAGCAGGGACGGCAGGCGGCGTACCACGCGTTCGGCGAGCCGGTGCACTCCATGGCCGAGGTGGCGCCGTTCGGGATCTACACGATCCCGGAGGTCAGCTACTGCGGCGCCACGGAGGCCGAGCTCACCGAGCAGGCGGTGCCCTACGAGGTCGGCATCTCCCGCTACCGCGAGCTGGCGCGCGGCCAGATCGTCGGCGACGACTACGGGATGCTCAAGCTGCTGGTCTCCCCCGAGACCCACGCGCTGCTCGGGGTGCACGTCTTCGGGACGTCGGCCACCGAGCTCGTGCACATCGGGCAGGCGATCATGGGCTGCGGGGGCACCGTCGACTACCTCGTCGACGCCGTCCTGAACTACCCGACGCTCTCCGAGGCCTACAAGGTCGCCGCCCTCGACGCCACGAACAAGATCCGTGCCCTCGAACAGTTCGCCTGAGCCGGGCTTCGCGCGGGAGCACTTCGCCCTCCCCCGCGCACCGGACGGGGCCGACGCGGTCTACCTCGCCGGCAACTCCCTCGGCGCCCAGCCGCTCGCGGCCCGGCGGGCGCTGCTGTCGGCGGTCGACGACCAGTGGGCGCGGGTCGGCGTCGCGGGCTGGGAGGAGAGCGGGTGGTGGACGGCGCCGCAGCGGCTCGGGGACCGGATCGCCCCGCTGGTGGGAGCGGCGGCGGGGCAGGTCGTCGTGGGCGACTCGACGTCGGTGCAGCTCTTCGGCCTGCTCGTCGCCGCCGCGCGCCTGCGCCCCGAGCGGACGGTGCTGCTCTCCGACGCCGGCCACTTCCCCACCGACCGCTACCTGGCGACCTCGGTGGCGCGGCTGACGGGGCTGACCCTGGAGACCGGTGCGCCGCCGGCCATGGCCCCCGACTAGCGGACCGCGGTGGTGGCCGTTCCCGCGGTGGACTTCCGCACCGGGGAGCGCTGGGACCTCGCGCCGATCGTCGCGCGGGCGCACGACGCCGGGGCGGTGGTGGTGGCCGACCTGTCGCACGCCGTCGGCGCGATGCCGGTGGACCTCGACGGGCTCGGCGTGGACCTCGCCGTCGGCTGCACGTACAAGTACCTCAACGGCGGTCCGGGCGCGCCGGCGTTCGCCTACGTCGCTCGGCGCCACCACGAGGTCCTCGACCCGCCGCTCACCGGCTGGACCGGGCACGCCGACCCGTTCGCGATGACCGAAGCGTGGACGCCGGCGCCGGGTGTCGGGCGCCTGCGGGTGGGCACGCCCCCGATGCTCGGGCTGCTCGCCCTCGACGGGGCGCTCGACGTGCTCGACGAGGTCGACCTCGCCGGCGTCCGCGCGGCGCTGCTGGCGCTGGGCGACGCGTTCCTCGCCGAGCTCCCGGACGCCGTCGAGGTGGTGACGCCCCGCGAGCACGCGCGCCGCGGCGGGCACGTGGCGGTGCGCGTCGGCGACGCCGAGGGCCTGTGCGCGGCGCTCGCCGGGCGCGGCGTGCTGGTCGACGCCCGCCCGCCGGACCTGCTGCGCTT
>CADCTH010000355.1 GCA_902805495.1 uncultured Actinomycetospora sp. | reverse complement strand
TCGACCAGGACGACCTCGCCGGCGAGCCCCTCGCGGGTCGCGGCCCAGGCGATCGCCGCACCCACCGCGCCTGCCCCCACCACGACCAGCCGGTCCCGCACGACCATCGACGCTACGGGATAACGTCGTGACGGTGAGTGCACCGAGGTCCGCCCGCGCCGAGCGCCGGGCACGCCTGGACGACGCCCGCCTCTACCTGTGCACCGACTCCCGCGCGGCCCGGGGCGACCTCGCCGCGTTCGCCGACGCGGCCCTGCAGGGCGGGGTCGACGTGGTCCAACTGCGCGAGAAGGGCCTCGAGGCGCGCGCGGAGCTCGCCGCCCTCGCGGTGCTGGGTCGCGTCGCCCGGCGCCACGGGGCCCTGCTGGCCGTCGACGACCTCGCCGACCTCGCGCTGGCCGCCGACGCCGACGTGCTGCACCTCGGCCAGGACGACCTGCCCGTGCCGTGGGCGCGCCGGGTGGTGGGCGACGACGTGCTCATCGGGCGCTCCACCCACGACGCCGACCAGGCCGCGGCTGCCGCGACCGAGGCCGGCGTCGACTACTTCTGCACCGGCCCGTGCTGGCCGACGCCGACCAAGCCGGGGCGCCCGGCCCCGGGCCTCGACCTGGTCCGCAGCACCGCGGCGACGGCACCGCCGCGTCCGTGGTTCGCGATCGGCGGCATCGACCACGCCCGCCTCGACGAGGTGCTCGCGGCCGGGGCGACGCGCGTCGTCGTCGTCCGCGCGATCACCGAGGCCGACGACCCCGAGGCCGCGGCCCGCACCCTGCGCCAGCGGCTCACGACGCCGTGACCAGGACCAACCCCTCGATCCGCAGCACCTCGTCGATCGGCTGGTAGAGGCTCGAGCCGCCGGCGGTGGTGCAGTCGCCCGTGCCCCCGGAGAGCACCCCGAGCGCCGCGCTGCCCGCCACGAACGGCCCGCCGGAGTCCCCGCCCTCGCTGCACGCCGTCGTGAGCACGAGGCCCTGGACCGGGCCGGCGGCGTAGTTCGCGGTGACGTCGACGGCGGTCACCGTGCCGCAGCGCCAGCCCGTGGTGGAGCCCGAGCGGCAGACCGGGGCACCGACCGGCGCGGTGGCGGTGCCCGTGACGGCGCGGGTGGTCGACGCCTCGGCCGCCACCGACGGGGTGGTCCGCCAGCCGGGGCCGACGTCGACGACGGCCCAGTCGCCCGTGCGGTCGAAGACCGAGCTGCGCACCGGTCCGATGGGGGCGTCGTTCGCGCCGGCGACGTCGCCGCCGCGGTTGGTGCAGTGCCCGGCGGTGATCATGCGGGGCGCGCCGGCGGCGGTGCGCGCCGAGAACCCGACCGAGCAGCGGCTGCCGCCCAGGCGGATCGCGTCGCCGCCCACGAGGTCGTAGACCGGCGGCGGGTCGGCGCGCGGGGTCGGCGCCGCCACCCCGTCCACCACCCGCACCGCGGGGTCCACGCGCTGCGCCTCGTCCACCCACGCCGCGGCGCGGGCGTCGCGGGGCCGGGCGTTCAGCGCCATCACCACCGTCGCGCTCCGCGCGTCGACCCACCACGCGCTGACCGCGGCGGGCGCGCCGCGCTCCTCGGCGAGGGCGTCGAGACGCTCCTTGACCTGGCGCAGCTGGTCGGTCGGGGCGGCGAGCGCCGGCGCGGGGGCGCCCAGCAGCGCGACCGCGAGGAGCAGGGCGAGCACGCCGCCGCCGTGCCGCCGACCCATCCCCCGCACCCCCGGCCCACCTCATTAGGCCGTCCGGACGAACGACGACGGCCGGGCGGAACGCTAGAGCGTCCGCCCGGCCGTCGAGGTGTGGCGCGGCGCGAGATCAGCCGTTGGTGGGGCCCCCGCCCGAGCCGCCCGAACGCGGCACCAGGTTCGGCAGCACGCCGCCCTGCGACGTGCGGGGCGACTGCGTGGTGCTGTCCGGCTGGGTGGTCGCGGTGTCGCCGTCCTGCGGCTGCTCCTGCTGCTGGGTGTCCTGCTCGGTCGTCGTCCGCGCGGACGACTCGTCGGTCGTCGCGTCCGACGGCGCGGTCGTCGCCGCGCTCGTGCCGGTCTCCTGGCCGAAGATGCTGCCGACCGACGTCCCGCTCGACCCGCCCGAGAGCGGGCCCCCGGTGGCGGTCTCGACGCCGACCGTGGCGAGCAGGGCGATGACGAACACGCTCGCCGCGACGCCTCCGAGGGTGACCCAGGTCTTCCACCCGAGCCCGCGCAGGGCCGTCAGCAGCGCCGCAGCGCTGAACCGGCGCCCGGCCGGCTCCGGCTCGAGCGGGGCGACCTGCGTGACGCCACCCGGACCGCCGGGACCACCCGGTCCGCCCGGACCCATCGGCCCACCCGGACCGCCCTGACCCATCACCTGGGTCGGGCCGGCCTGCGCCGGGCCGCCGCCGGGCGGGGTGCCGGTCTGGCGGCTCTGCGGGATGAACGTCGTGGGGCGCGCCCCGGTGGGCGGGCCCACCTGCGGGTGCACCCGCGTCGGGTCGGCCAGGCCCTCGGCCCGCAGGGCGACCCGGCCCGGCGCGGGGCGCCCGGTCGGCGGCCCGGCGAC